>CAMLGP010000225.1 GCA_946479535.1 uncultured Bacteroidota bacterium | reverse complement strand
GGCTTCCTGTAATGCCGGACAAATTTTTTCGGTAACATCTGTAAAAACACCCTTTTCGTTTTGTAGAAGATAACTTTTGGGGCACAATGGATATTTTGCGGAAACTCTTCCGCCAATGAAAAGATCAAGGTCACCATCCCCATCGTAATCCCCGGCAACAACTGAACCCGTTATGGTGGATACATTAGCCGGAATTCCATTGACCTGCAAATGAAAATTACCTTTTCCATCATTCAAATAGAGCCGTGGTTTATAGAAAGCTGAATTTTCGCCGTACTGGGTATCACCACCGGAGACCAGCAGATCCTGATCACCATCATTATCTGCATCAAATAAAAGACAATCCATATCCTCCTCCATCTTTATGCTATCCGTCAGGTTTTTAAAGCTGAAAGTATGATCCGCCTTTTGCGTAAATATCTGTCCCGAGAAATTAAATCCTCCTCCTATAAAAAAATCCGTTGCTCCATCATTATTTATATCACCTGTGGTGATAAATGGGCCCAGCTGTGAATATTTCTGTGGCAATAATCGTTGAATGGCAAAATCGTTATAAGAGTTATCGTGGTGCAGGTATGAAATTCCCATACTGGAAGTTATATCTGAAAAAACTGGTGAGCTGCCATCAGGTTTCGGGTTGTATTTGCTATCAGCGTTTTTCCATGAAAGGACAAGCGTGGTATCCGCTGCAATCTTTTCAATCACCTGTTTTTGTTGATCCGGCCATATTACAACCACAGAATCTGCATGGTCATATTTGCCCAATCCAAAAAGCAACTCCTGATCTACAGACGAAAAATAACCGCGTACGGGATTTTCTTCCTGCACCTGCGCTTTACCTGCATTATAAAGCAGCACCTTGCTGTCAAATGCCCGGGTATTCAGGCTATCTCCTTTGAGCTGAATACGCAGGTAATGATTGCCAAACGGTTTATTTTCCTCAATAGTATTATTAATAAATACAAATGCTTCTTTACTGATATTATTTACAACGAGATCAAGATCACCATCATTATCAAGGTCAGCATAGGCTGCTCCGTTTGACATAGACAGATCTGTAAATCCAGCTTTTTCAGAAGCGTTTGTAAATGTATAATCTCCGTTATTGAGGTATAAATAATTGGGAAGATTGACATGTTCAAATGAGGCCAGTTTTTTCCGGATAGCTTTTTGTTGCTCTTCCCGGCTTTGATTACTGTTGAACACATCATTGCTGTATTCGAGGAAATCAGCGTTAATAAAATCGCGGCCTATCCCATTTGTAACATGTATATCCTTCCAGCCATCATTATCAAAATCTGCCAGCAGCACACTCCAGCTCCAGTCGGTTGCCTGGATCCCGGCCAATTGACCGATTTCACTAAAAAAAGGAAGTGATGTGTCACCATGCCTGATATTTCCATTATTCAACTGTAGCATATTCCTCGAAAATTCAGGCTCATACCCCATCCTGCGCTCAGACTGATACCTTTCATAATTCATAAATGAGAAAGATGTCTTCCTTCTTTCGTTATATTCTGGCAACATATCAAGCGTAACAATGTCCTGCAGGCCATCATTATTGATATCAGCTGCATCGCAACCCATGCTTGAATAACTCTGATGTTGCAGGGTTTGTCCAATACGGTTTGTAAAAGTGCCATTATGGTTATTCAGCCACATTTCGTCATCAGAAACAAAATCATTTGCCACATAAATATCAGGCCATCCATCATTATTTAAATCACTGACACTTACACCCAGGCCATATCCATCTTCCAAAATCCCGGCTTCTTTTGTAACGTCTGTAAAAACAGGATGACCAACCCCGTTGATATCTCCCTCATTCCGGTAAAGTCTGTCATTGGCAGGCGAATTCCCTGTCCGGTTACGAGGAATGACATAATTCGCATTCGGCCCATTCAAAAGATAATTTACCTGATACATATCAAGATCGCCGTCCTTATCATAATCAAAAAAAACAGCCTGCGTGGAATATCCTGTATCTGCAAGTCCGTATGCTTCTGCCTCTTCCTTAAAGGTCAGGTCATGTTGGTTGATAAACAACAGATTTTTGGTCCTTTCTTGTAAATTCTTACCGAATACACTCACGTACACATCATCATATCCATCATTATTAATATCCACAACACTTACTCCCGTGGCCCATACATTGGTGTTTAACCCTGCCTTTTCGGTAATGTCTTCAAAACTGTTTTTCCCTTTATTTATATAAGCACGGCAACTCACCTGGTTGCCCGAGAAGAAAATATCTTTTAGACCGTCATTATTAAAATCTCCAATGCCCACACCACCTCCCATATATCCAAATTCGTTGATGAACGAATTGGTTGAATCGGTATCTCTGATATCATTGCTAAAATGTATTCCCGATTGGGACGCATCCAACTTGGTGAACAGGAGATCTTTTCCTGCACGGTTGTTTTGACTGCAACCAGACAGTAAAATAATAGCTGTTACAAATGCAAATTGATATAAAAGGAGATTCTTGTACATACGAAGATTTATGTTTAATGTACCGGTGAGCAACTGATCAAACCCGATTTAGTAGTAGTAAAGTCAGAAACTGCAAGTGTATAGGTAGTTATCTCCTGACTTCCCTCTTTAATTTTATAATTTGTATTCACCTGAAGGTTTTTAAATACCTGCTTTTTTCCAGTGGTTGGCCAGGTTATCTCGATGCTATCAATGCTGGTGGCTGAGCCGATTCCTATATGTTGCCGCAAGGGACCTGAACCAAAGCTACCACCTGAATTTACAACACGATAAACGGATCTTGATATCCCATTTTCTAAAAAATTCACTTTGATCCCTGTACCAATTGCTGCTTTATTGGAAATTACTCCTTCCAGTGAAAGATTAATCCAGCGATTATTGTTTTGGCCAGGGTTCAGGTATAAAGAGCTTTCATAGGAGTCCCCAACAAAAGCTCCTCCCATTTCAATATAGATATCTTCATCACCGTCATTATCAAGATCTGCAAATGAAATGCTATGTCCTTTTTGTAAATTTCCTACTCTTGCCGTTGTGGTAACATCCATGAAGTGTGTGCCATTAATATTTCTGAACAGTTTGTTTGGTACCAGGGATTTAAACGTTGGATTTCCAGTGCCGAGATAAAAATCGAGATATCCATCATTATCAATATCCCCAAAATTGGAGCCCATGGCAAAAGCTATATGGTTAAGCCCAACCTGGGCGGACACATCTTCAAAGGTTCCATCCTGCTTATTCCTGAACAATATTACTTTGCCAAAATTTCCAAACTTTGCGTTCAGCGCTTCAGCGCCGGCATAATAAGCCAGCGAATTAGTGAATTCATAGCCACATACCAGTATATCCTGCCATCCATCATTGTTATAGTCAAAGAACCAGCAGGGGAAGGTGCGGGTATCATTAGTACTTAATCCGGCTTCCGTTGTCACATCCCTGAACTTTACCTGGCCACCCTTTATGGATTCGTTTTTCAACAGGATCTTATGACCGGTTATTGTAGAAATGAATAGATCAGCTTTACCGTCATTATCGTAGTCACCGGCCGTCACACCTTTTACATAGTCTACAACCTTACAACCGGCTGTAGCGGCATTTTCGGTAAAGGTTCCGTTTTTATTATTGGTATATAATTGCGAAGCATGTATTTCTTCCCCGGGCCTTGATTCATTCCCAACAAATAGATCCAGCCATCCATCATTATTAAAATCTGCCCATGTTACCGACTGCGTAGGCTGCAATGAAAGAAGCCCGCTGGCTTTTGTTACATCGCTAAATGTTCCATTCCCATTATTGCGAAGTAATGAATTGGGCTCTTTACCATACTGGCCCTTCCAGGCACCACGGGCAACAAAAATATCTTTAAACCCATCATTGTTATAATCAGTCTGCGTGATATATAAACCACCTGTGAGATAGCCAAGCCAGGATGAGTCGGAGATATCTGTAAACGTTCCATTACCGTTGTTCCTGCAATAATGCATGGGTTCAGTTAATGACCAGCTGCTTGTGATTACATCCAGGTATCCATCATTGTTGAAATCATCAATTATGCTTCCGCCAGCCTGATTGTTAATATTCAGTCCCACTCCTGCAGCCACATCTCTAAAAGGTTTTGTTATGCCAAGGGTATCTTCGTTCAGTACCGGCATCAGGAGGGAAGGTGGAACCATGCCTGGGTACCCACCTACAGTCATATAGGCAACATTCAAAAGCCATTTGGATTCAAAATCATTAGGATCATCTTTGAGCAACCGGGTATATATTTCAATGGCTTTTTGAGAACCTGTTTTGTCCTTATGCGAACCTGCCAATGATATCGGGAAGATACAGGACTCTGGTGTATGATTGTGAAAACAGTTGGTTCTTTCACCCAACCTGAGGTAGGCCATAGCCAGATCTTTCATTATGAGCGTACGTCGATCAAAGTCAAGTGATGATGTTCTTTTTAGCAATTGTTCAAATACATCTACCGCTTTTTGTTCCTGTCCAAGTTCAAGTAGCGCATTTCCCTTCCTTGTCATCACTGCCATTACATCACTTCCTTCCGGAAGAACTGCCAATAATGAATCTTCATAAGGCACAACCGCTTCAGGACAAAATGGGTTCTCATGGGAATAGGCATTTTGATAACACAAATGCAAAAGGTCAATCATTTCCTGGTTTGGCAATGGTTTATTTCTGCATGAATAAAACATAGCCAGTAAGACAAATAACCAACAGGATATTCCACGCGATTTCATAATTACATTAACTGTGCTTCTGGGTTATTACAATCAAAATTACACATACAAATATGGGAAAAGAGGTTGATCTTTTTGAGACAACCTCTTTTCCCAGTATAAGCTTAAAAAAGTTAATTTATTTTACCAAAGGATTTGTTGATGTTTCCGATGATGGAATCGGAAATAGATCAACCTGTCCTGGTTTTGGATCTGCCATAATAGAAGGGAAGTAACCTTTTTTTCTCCAACGGAGAATATCAATATTCGCTACTTCTTCTCCAGCCAGTTCCACTGCTCTTTCATGCATAACAGCTTTTAAAGCCTGGTTTTTGGTAGTGAGCACCACGGGAGGCATATTAACTCCTGGCCTTGCACGTACCTGGTTGATATAGATAGCTGCCTGGGCAGGAGTACCAACCTCAGCTTCACATTCGGCCAGCATCAGGAGAACATCTGCATAGCGGATAACTCGCTGATTGAAACCTCCCGGATGGAAAGATGATTGAATCCAGTCAAGGAAAGAATATTTCCTGTACACTCTCTTGATCTTAACACCCCCTTTTGTACTTGAATCTACGTTCATTAAGGCTGGTGTCATCGTTACCCCGGCTTGTGTACCTCTGAAAGTCTGGATTTGATCACCCGCTTCGTAAAAGGTCATTTTGTATCGGGGATCGCCGGCTTCAAACTCTTCTAAAATTCTGTCTGATGGAATAACGTTACCCCAAACGATTCCATATTCCTGAGGTCTCACGGTACTAACAGGGTTGCTGGAACCTTCACCATTATACCCCCAGTTAAAGTTGTCATCACCTTTATCAACAAATGCAACTTCAAAAACGGATTCTGAGTTGAACTCATGACCGGAAATTGAGAGTGTGCTAGTTTTCAAATCACCGTCAAAGTTGTCGAGGAAACTTGGTGCCAGGCTGTAAGGTCCTGTTGTTACAGCCAGTAAAGCTGTTTTGGCAGCACCATAGTCACCTTTCTGCATTTGCACTCTTCCCAGCATTGCATTGGCAGCGCCTTTGGTAGCACGGCCAATGTCT
>CAMLGP010000224.1 GCA_946479535.1 uncultured Bacteroidota bacterium | reverse complement strand
TTTACCCGCCAGCCTGGCTGCAATAGGAGCAGCTACCAAACCACCTATTATAAGTGCCAGAATAGTTTGCCAGTGACTTACTCCAATAAGCGTAAAGAAAGTAAAAGCGCTGGAGAGCGTTACAAAGAATTCTGTGAGACTTACAGAACCTACTACATATTTATGACTGCGGCCATTATTAACCAGTGTACTGGTAACAATGGGACCCCAGCCACCACCGCCGAAGGAATCAAAGAATCCACCAACCAGTGCCAGGATACGGTAATGCTTAAATTTTTTCTTTGGCTTTGCTTCACGAAAAGCATTCATAATAAATTTCACACCCAGTATAAGTGTATATGCAGCAATACAGGGGCGAATGAACTTTCCATATTTATCCCCGATGAACACCAGCATAAGTGCACCAGCAATGGCCCCCAATACACCGGGTATCAGTAAGGCCTTGAATAGCTTCTTGTTTACGTTCCCGAATTTATAATGACTGTATCCTGAAGCGCCACTCGCAAACATTTCAGCTGTGTGGATACTTCCACTCATGGCTGCCGGACTCACACCAGCTGATAATAATATGGTAGCACTGGTAACACCATAACCCATCCCCAATGCACCATCCACCAGCTGCGCCACAAACCCTGCAAGCAACATGACCGGGAAAGCAGGATCAAGTGTTTTATACCATTCTACTGTGCCGTCAGCAATACTTTGAAAAGGGATATAGGAAAAGATAAAATAACCGATTAGCATGAACGCGAAAGCAAGTAAAGAATAGGTGGCAATCCTTCTCCACCGTACTTCTTTTTCACCATTACCATTCTTCTGAACAAGCGCTTTGGTGATCTCATTCATCCGTTTCACCTTATATTCAAAATCACCATTGAGACTGTTCCTTACTTTATGGAGGTTCTCTATTACATCATCAAGTTCCCCAGGCAAAGCATCATTCAATACTTCTCTGATACGCTTGGCAGCTGTTGGGGATTTTCCATTAGTGGAGATCGCAATCTTTAATTGGCCCTTCTGCACAATACTTCCCAGATAAAAATCACATAGGTCAGGAGTATCAGCCACATTCACAAGGATACCTTTCTCACCAGCCAGATATTTAATGCTTACATGAAGGTCTTTATCGTCAGTGGCGCAGATCACAAGGTCTTTCTCATTCAGATCAGCCTCTTCAAATTTTCTTTCTATCAGTTGACAATGAGGATGACGCCCAACCAGCTCTGCAACTTCCTCCCTGATGAAAGGAGCCACAATTGTTATAGCTGTATCAGGAGAATTGGATAAAAGCGAATTCAGCTTCTCCAATGCCACATTCCCTCCACCAACCAGCAAAAGTTTTAACTCCTGCAGCTTCAGGAAAACAGGGTATAGCTGGTTCTTACTCACTTCCTTGATCATGTTGCCCATAAGCTGAAAATAATTTTCTGATCGTTATCTGTAAAACATGCTGGGTGAATGTTTTTCTTACCACCCATACATAACCACCCTGCACCTGGAACTTCCTGCTGATCTTATATATTCCAACACCCGTCACTCTATTCTGATTAAAAACAAATTTCTCCTGAACCACCTGTTCAAAAAATTCATCTGCAAATTGCATGTCCCATTTCTTGCTCAGGGCCTTTGTGAAGGATACTTTATCGGTCAATTGCAATACCTGGGATGACGGCTTAGTTGTTGTTGCTTTCAAAAACCTTTCTTCTACCCTCACTCTGTTCTGGAACTGCCAGTCATTTTTCATCGCGTTTTGAAAGATCAGTTCCTCCCATAACCTGAATTCCTTTCCAAACTCATCATCTTTCGAATTGGTAGAGGCCTGTGTGGCCAAAAAACCAATCCCTCCTGCCACATTTAATTTATCCGAGATCCCATAACGTAATCCTGTCCTGAACCACCGCTGGTATGTATTAAGAGTTACACCATTCGACTTATAGAGCAGGTCATTATGCCACTGCCAACGTGGTGATAGATCAACTGGTAACTGAGCCGTCAACCAGAAAGAAGCACCTTTCGGCTGAGCCTTAGCTACTATCACTGTCCCCAAAAGAATAATTAATAAGCCTGTTGTCCTGTACATGAAAGTTTTGGCAGCCGTCAAAAATAGCTATTTGTTTGTAGTCTATGAAATTTATAGACTTATCCTTTGAGAATTAATTATTCCCTTTCGGTAGAGGTTTCTGATACGGAAGCTAAACAATAAATCGTTGAGCTAGAATTCCATATTCTCAATCCATTCCCGGGCTTCAGCGGCTGCATAAGAGATAATAATATCCGCTCCACTGCGCTGCAGAGCGGTCCAGACCTCAAGGTGAGCAGCATCTCTTTTCAATAAACCCTGAGCAGCAAGTAGTTCCACTGCTGCATATTCACCACTCACATGGTAGGCGGCAACCGGGCGTAAGGTCTGTTCCTTCACTTTGGCAATAATATCAGTATAAAGTGCGGCTGGTTTTACCATTATAATATCTGCTCCCTCCTTTTCATCCCGGAGAGCACTGGCCAGTGCATCATTTACATTAGCCGGTGAAAGCTGGTAGGTTTTCCGGTTTTGTAATCCCTGGCTTTTGGGTGAGGAATGACAGGCATCCCGGAATGGTCCATAAAACTGGGAACTGAATTTGGCTGCATAGCTCATGATGCTCACTTCTTCCATATTCAGGCTATTAAGGCGGCTGCGAATTGCACCTATTCGTCCATCAGTCATATCGCTGGGTGCTATACAATCCACTCCCGCATTTGCTAGCAGGGATGAATAATGCGCCAGTACTTCTACCGTTTTACTATTCTCAAGGCGGGAGTGATCATCATTCAATATTCCACAATGGCCATGAGAAGTATAACTGCAAAGACATAGATCAGATGCAAGCCATACATCTTCTCCAAAATTCAACTTAATGGCCTTTACTACAGATACTGCATATCCAAAATCAAACTGTGTGTCTGCCTGCTTTGCCGGAACAGGAAAAAGCAGGAATTTATGTATGCCGTGCTTTATGCTATGCTCAATGGAATGCAATACCGTTTCAATGGTTTCAACTTTCACACCATTCAATCCATTCACCTCCCTGGGAGCCTGGATAGCTTCATCCACAAACAGAGGCTGTATAAAACTTCTGTGCGATAATTTTACTCCTGCACTTAACTCACGTATATGCCGGTCCGCCCTTAACCTGCGCTGGTTGACCGGAAAGAAGTTTTTTTCCATTGCTGAAATGCTTTAATGTTTGGAAATACTACGGGTTCAATTCCTGCGGAGCGCAACAACACTGCTGTTTCACCGGAAGAACACACATGCTGCACATCCTTCTTCAATACATCCCTGTATAATTCATATTGATGGTAACTGGTCCAGAAAATTATATCTGCTCTTGCCATTTCACCGGCTAATTCTTTCTTTGGATCATCCTTCGTTTAATAATTAAAAATTGCTTTCCAGCATTTTTTTTTACATTTAGTTGCACCATTCACAATTGTGATAACCTGAACATCCTGTTTCTTATATTTCAATAGTGGCATCCTCCAGGCCTTTTCTATAAACTCCAGACCAAACGCATCTGCACATCCTTCCACCCATACACCCTGTCTGGCCAGTTCATACCAGGTCTTTGTGCCCGAAGCCCACACCTTTGCTGTTTGCAGCAATTGGATTAACTGAGGAGATTGTACTGCCTTATAATTTGAAATATAAACAACAGGCGATTCAATCCTGACCTCCGGCCTTGCAAATTCATATTCAAAGAAGCTACCCATGTGGTCAGTAGCTGTGAAAAAGTTTTTATTAGCTATATCCAGCACCGGGATATTGTACCATGAATTAAATTCCTTTTCATGCTGGTCACGGCCTGCTGCATATAAAGTAGATGTATTCTCATAGGGCAATGTGGTCACCCCAAATTTCTGCAAACAACCTTTTCCATAAGCAGCCGCAGCTTTCTTCTCTGCCACACAATCATCGTAATGCTGAAGATCATTGATTGCATCCAGTACTCTGGTCGCATTTTGATTTCCCGGATGGGCTTCACAAACAATGGCGCCCTGACAAGGGGCAGGCACACATTCTATCAATGGCAGGAACATCAGTTTTTTATCCTGTAATAATTGCCTTACACCCGGCGCATCCACCTCGCTGGCCAATAATCGGTTCAATCCCGCCGCTGCCAGTATGGTGGCATCATATTCTCCGCTATTCAGTTTCCGCAAGCGTGTTTCCACATTACCTCGGATCGGTTTTGTCTCAATGATTATATTTTCATTTAACTGGGGAAGTGCTCTTTGCAAAAACACAGCGGCCATTTCTTCTCTTCGGGGAGAGCAGGTACCCACAATGATCTTTTGACCTGACCGGATCTTTTCAATAATATCCTTATTGAAAATGGCCACATCCCTTGTATCATCTCTGTCTATCACCGCAAACCGGTTCCCTCCAAAGAAATGTTCACTACTCATATCCTTTAAGGAATGAACAGCAATATCAGCCTCCCCATTCTGCAAGGCATCAAATATATCACGGGTAAAAAAATCAGTTCCTTCAACAGTATGTAGTGGAATATTCTGCAACGCATCTCCCTTGCTGCTTCTTGCAATGATCTCCACAAGAATGCCCGGGAATGCAGCTTCAATTTTCTGTCTGGCTATTTCAATCTGCAGCAGAGACAGCCGGGAGCTTCTTCCAATCAGTCGTATCGCCTCCATGTAACACTTTTTGCAGGCTGTGAGCCAGGTGATTAATATGCTTGGGCTGATGTTTGGCAGTGATGATGATACGGAGGCACTCTTCACCTTTGGGAACTGTTGGATAATTGATCGGCTGAAGATATACGCCCTGTCCATGGAGTAATTGCAATGCCACTTCGCGGCAATGCGATGCTCCTGCAACAGGAACGCTGGTTATATGTGAATCGTTAATTCTAAATTCAATGCCTGCCTGCTTCAGGGCTTCGCGCAACTGCTGCACATTGGAGTGGAAATCCCTGCGGATGGTTTTGTCTTCCTGGATCACCTGTATGCTCTTGTTGGCTGCACTGCATATTGCAGGAGGAATGGAAGTAGTAAATATAAATCCGCTACCATAGCTGCGGATAAAATCTACAATGGTACGGGAAGCGGCAATATATCCTCCAAACACACCGATCGCTTTTGACAGTGTTCCATTGATCACATCCACTTCCTTCTGTAATCCCAGCTGACGCAACATCCCTGCTCCTGTATCTCCATAAATTCCTACTGCATGCACTTCATCAACATAGGTGAGTGCATTGTATTTTTTTGCAAGCGCAATGATCTCCTTCAGCGGAGCCACTGTTCCCGTAATGGAATAAATTGATTCAAAAGCAACCAGCTTGGGTGTTTCCGGTGGCAATGACTTCAACACCTCTTCCAGGTGTGTAAGATTATTATGTTTGAATATGATCTTCTTATTACCTGAAGCACGAATACCCTCAATCATAGAAGCATGATTTCCCTCATCGGAAATAAAGACCAGTTCAGGAATATGCCTGCCGATAGTTTGTAATGCTGTGACATTTGCCAGATAGGCTCCTGCAAATAAAAGAGCACTTTCCTGTTCATGCCACGTAGCCAGCGTCTTCTCAAGCTCTCTGTGATGAATAGTTGTACCTGAAATATTGCGCGTACCTCCACTTCCCGCACCACTTCTATGAGAAGTGAAGCTCAGTTTGGCAATTACGTCCTCATGTGTACTCATACACAGGTAATCATTGCTGCACCAGTTGATGGCTGACCGCTGCACACCTTCATCATTGCCA
>CAMLGP010000223.1 GCA_946479535.1 uncultured Bacteroidota bacterium | reverse complement strand
ATCCCAGTTATCATACGCAGGAGCTATGCCTACATTCACCCATATTGCCTTTGTGGCAAATGCTGCGCCTCGCGTAATGGAAGTTGGCGCTTCTGCACTTGTGATCTTGATCCTGTAACCTGAAGCCTTTGATGCTGCTCTTACATTGGCTGAAATAGTTGAGTTAACTGCAACCCCATAGTTGCCATTTCCGAATGATGTAGCATGATACAAACGTACCTGGCTTTCCAGTGCAGCAAAATTGTTATCATTCCAGGATGGTGGTTCACCTACAACCGGAGCCTTCTGCCATTTACTCATGATCAGGCTCTTCAGCGATACTCCATTGTAGCTGGCTGTATTATTTTCCAGCAAACCAGATAAATATGAATCTGTTGCACCCCACTGATCTCTTCTAATACCAATTTCACCTGCATTATTTTTAGCTGTCAGGAGATAGTAAGCAACTTCTGCAGGGCTGTAAAAGAGAGGAATGTAGGTTGATCCTGCATCATAACCAGCGATCATGGCTACCAGTCTGTAATTAGGGAATCCAAGCAGGTGAGCATCAACAATTTTTTTCAGCGATGCTGCTGTTGGCATTGCTCCTGAAGGGAATTCATTCATGTTGCTCACTAATGAACCATGATGCCATTCACCCCAGCTGCCATATCCACGGACATCGATATAGTTGATCACATCTTTATACTTCACCCCATTGTATGATCCTGATTCCAGGTGTGCATTGATGGCCTGGTGAAGTGCCAGGAGACGATTATAATAATTAGGGCTATTGTAATTTGGTACCCAAACCCCATTCTTCAAAAAGTCCTTTACAGACTCAGATTGCATTAGATTGTGAAGGTACTGGGGATAGTAAGAACTGCCACCATTATAAGATACACCACCACCATCTGGATTTAGTGGCATGATACCAAAAGAGAATTTCTGTTTTTTGGCAATCGCAGCATTGATGGTATTATCAAATGTGCTGAAATTGTAAGAGCCCTGTGTGGCTCCTTCAAACTGTACCCAGGAGAAACGATAATACATATCCATGCGCTGGGTATTAACACCCTCTGTTGGCACATTTACTTCATTGGCATTATGCCATTGTTCAACTCCTCTTCCGGGATTCATCAAATCAGTATTGGAGAAAGGAATTTCAGTGAACGTAACTGCAGTTCCTCCTGTTGTAGGTGTAGTTGTGGCTGTTGAATCCGGAGGTGTGGTGGTTGGAGGCTGGTGTCTTCGCCTCCACTCGGCGGCTGTAGCTTCATTGTCTGCAGAAAGAGCATCGGGCCCTTTGTGGCAACTTGCAAGGATGCTGATACCTGTCAGCATGGCAAGCATAAGGTTCTTGTTGCGGTTTAGCAACGACCAGGTTTGCGTCATAAGATTTGAAATTTTTGCCGTTCATTTCAATCATTATGCCGCGAATACTTGATCGAAATCCATAGCATTTTTTAATGAACTTTAAAATCCTTATCATCAGGAATTTCAACCGGTATATAGGTATATCACAATGTCTTGTTAATGAAATTTAAATTGACGATTCATCTCTATAATTTTTCGAATCTATGTTTGTGTAATATAATTAACGGCTTACATGTAGTAATACTTTAAAAAGTAATTATAACCTGAATCAATATGTGGAGATAAAAAAACTATTGCGGGAGTTTTATCCGCAAACAACAAAATCTATATTTAAGTTAAATGAAGAAATTGCGCGAACAAATTGGAAGGAGGCAATTCCTGTTTATAGGCTGCATTACAATTGCATGACCTACTTTTGCATTAGGGGAAAAATGAAATACTGATTTAATAAGCATGAAAGATGAATGATATATCTACACAAGAGGATATTAAATTACTCGTTGATACATTTTATGGTACAGTTAGAAAAGATGAACTGCTGGGACCCATTTTTAATGAACGGATAAAGGATAAATGGCCTGAGCATTTCCAAAAACTCTATGGTTTCTGGCAAATGGTATTATTTCAGGACCCTTCCTACCAGGGCAGGCCCTTTCCCCCGCATGCAAATTTGCCAATTGACAGTTCCCATTTTCAGAGATGGTTGCAGATTTTTAATTCAACAGTAGATAGGTTATTTGCCGGTGAAAAGGCGAAGGAGGCAAAGTGGAAAGCAGGTAATATGGCAGAAGTGTTCAGGAGCAAGATTGAATATATCAGATCAACAGGGCAGAATCCAATCCAGTGAACTCCTGAAAAAAAAAGCTGCGGAGCATTGCCCCGCAGCTTAATGGTTATTGATTAACGAAATTCTTATTGGCCTGCTACTCTGTATTTAACGGTATTATGTTCCATGGTCTCTTCATAATACACATCATCCGGTGATACATAATATGTTTTGCCATTCAGCGTCACTTTTTTGCTGCCTTCAGGGAGTTTATCCACCACATCACCTTCTCTTGGTCCATTATCTGGCCCAGGCAAATAATCTGTATCCACTTTTCCATTCTTTCCTACTACCGTATACCAGATCTCATTATTATCACGGATCTCTTCTTTGTAATAGGTGCCTTCCAGCTCATAAAATTTCTGATCATTGATCACTACCACTTTTGCACCATGTGGGAGTTCAGGTACAGAAGCGCCTAACGGTGCATCAATCACTTCATAATCCCCAGGTCTTGGCCCGGGACGGTAATACGAACCGCCATAATAATAATAAGGAGAAGGTCCCATATTGAAGCTCCAGTATCCCGGAGGCAATACGCTTACATGGATACCTATCCTTGGGCGCACCCAACTGCCATAAAATCCAATGGATGGACGATAATATCCCGGAGAATGATAATAACCCGGTGAATAACGGGGGTAATGATAGTAACCTGGTGAATAGATACCAATGGAAACTCTGGGACGGGAATAGGAATAATATCTGTTGTAACTACGATAATTGTGACCACGTCCGCGTCCCCATTGTGCCTGCAAACCCTCCATTACCATTACCAGGCAAAAAGTAAAAAGGAAGGCGCGTAGAATTGTTGTTTTCATACTTATAGTTTTAGTTCATACGGTAAATGTAATTTACCGAATTTCTAAGAAATTCCTAAATAACGGTTTAGCCACAATTATTAACAAATTTTCGATTGTGTAAGCTGGTAAATCAGGGCTGAGACGGCAATAGAAGGGTATGGGTTGCCTAAACCTTCATAGAACAGGCTATTGCTCAATTACCAGTAAGCTGTTTGCCACCTTATAACTGACTACTGCCGGTTTCTTTCCTTTCAGTTCCAGTGTGTAGGTTTTATCGAACTCTTCTACATGCTTTATTTTAATAGCATCACCCAATGAAATACCGATCTTATCCAGATAATTCAAAAAGGAACTGGAGTGATCGGAAACACCAGTGAACTTTCCCGCTTTGCCTGCTTTCAAAGAAGATAATAATACGGATCTTGATTTGGGCAAAACGCCGTTGGCATCCGGTATGGGGTCACCGTGGGGATCAGCTTTGGGATATCCCAGGTAGGCATCCAGTTTATTAACCAGTGGTGAGCTCTGGATATGTTCCAGTTCTTCGGCAATATTGTGGACCTCATCCCAGCGAAACCCTAATTTATCAACGAGGAAAACTTCCCAAAGCCGGTGTCTGCGTATGATATCAACCGCTACCTGTCTGCCTTTTTCTGTGAGTTTGAATCCCCTGGATTTCTGATAGATCACCAGTTTCTTCCCGGCCATACGTTTTAGCATATCGGTTACCGAAGGTGCATGTACACCCATTACCTGTGCAAGGGTGGAGGTGGCTACGGTTTCCCCATTGGTCTCCTGCAGTTTATAGATGGCTTTCAGATAGTTCTCTTCTGTAAAGGAGGTGCTCATCCCGCTAATTTTCTGCAAGATAGTGCATAGACTGGCATTCACCTATTTAGAAGCTTCGGCGAACATGGTAAATAAACTGACAGAAATATAAAATTAGATGAGTCTAATTTATTACTTTTGGTTCTCTAAGGTTTAACTGGTATGAAGAAGATTGTTATCCTGGGTTTTGTCATCTTACTGATTGCGGGCATGGTTGCCTGCGAGAAGATCATTCCCAAAGCCCCGGCAAATGATGAGATACTGGATGGTCCGGTAGATGGCCTTACCCCGGAACAAAATGTGATCTTCTTACGGGGTGATTTTGCATTTAATAACGAGATATTCACTGCACAAAACGGGTTAGGCCCTTTGTTTGTAGCCACTTCCTGTGGAAGCTGCCATGCTGGTGATGGCAAAGGGCATCCTTTTACCATGCTTACCCGGTTTGGACAAACAGATTCAACGGGTAATAAATTCCTTTCCCTGGGTGGTCCCCAGTTACAGCATCGTGCTATTCCAGGATACAAGTTTGAATCCATTCCGGCAGGTGCTACTTCATCCCGCTTCATGCCACCTGCAAATACCGGCCTTGGTTTCCTGGATGCGGTACCTGATGCTACACTGCTGGCACTTGCAGATCCAAATGATGCAAATGGTGATGGCATTTCGGGCAAACCCAATTGGATACCTTCTCCTTCCTACATTGTATACAGGCCTGGCACTATTGAACGCAATGGAAAATACATTGGCCGCTTTGGAAAAAAGGCAGCTGTATATGACCTGATGCAGCAGACCGCGAATGCATATAACCAGGATATGGGTGTGACTTCCACTTATGAACATTATGATACCTATACAGGACAGGAAACTGATCCGGAAGTGTCAAACTCAACCGTGCTTGCTGTTATTTTTTATCTCCGTACACTGAAAGCACCCATTCAGCGTGATCAGTCTAATCCGGATGTGATTGCTGGCAAACAGGTATTCATTAATATTTCCTGTGGCAAATGTCATACACCGCAATTACAATCTGGTCCTTCTTCAATTGCAGCCATTAGTAATAAGACTTTCTTTCCCTATACCGATCTGCTATTACATGATATGGGTACTGGCCTGGATGATGGTTATACTGAAGGAACTGCTTCCGGTGGTGAATGGCGTACGCCAGCCTTATGGGGATTGGGATTGAGCAGGAACTCACAGGGTGGCCGGTATTTCCTCTTGCATGATGGAAGGGCCAACAGTATTGAGGAGGCCATACGCTTACACGGTGGAGAAGCCATTCAAAGTAAAAACAGTTTTCTACAGCTAAATGCCACCGAAAAAGCTCACCTTTTAAAATTCCTTGAATCATTATAAATCAGTTAAGCTACCATGACCAGGAAGGATTTTATTGTCAATACATGTGCCTTGTGTGCCTCTGCTACTGGTATGGCATCATTGCTCAATAGCTGTACTCCCAGTCATTATTTAACCGGAACAATGAATAAGGATGGATTGATACTAAGCAGGGATGAATTCAAGATCATGCAAAAGGGGAACACCGCCTATCGTTCATTTATTATTGTAAGGAATGATGCGTTGAAATTTCCTATTTGTGTTTACCGGATAAATGAAACTGAATATTCCGCGCTCTGGATGCAATGTACCCACCAGGGAGCAGAGTTGCAGGCATCTGGCAACGTATTGCAATGCCCTGCTCATGGCAGTGAATTCAATAACAGGGGAGAGGTGCATTCTGGTCCGGCCAATACCAGCCTGCGAACATTCCCTGTAACTATTTCCAATAACGACTTATTCATTGATCTCAGAAAGCAATCATGAAGAAGATTGTAACGCTCCTTTTATTGTTATCTCTATATCATCTCGCTATTGCGCAGATCGACCCTGAATTGTTGCGTGGTCCGGCTGGTGATACCAGCCGCTGGCACCTTAATATGGATGCCGTATATAATCGCCC
>CAMLGP010000222.1 GCA_946479535.1 uncultured Bacteroidota bacterium | reverse complement strand
AATGTAAATATCTATTCCATTGAGGCAGATGAGATGCGCAGGATGAATAACAAACTGGAAGCCGAGATACAGCAACTGGAAAAAGAAATAGATCGCCTTCAAAAAGAACCTCCTCCGGTTCAGCAATCCAATTTGATCCCGGTTGTTCACACGCAGACCCATATGGACTCTGCAGATTATCTTGAACAATTACAGCGGGCACAGCAAGGTTTACTGGAACAAAACCAGAAGATCAATCAGCTATTGGGCAATATTGATGTGATCAAGGAAAAGGAGGAAATGCACCGTGAGATACTGCGGGACAATGCAGAATTGTCTGCCCAGATCAATAACATGAAGGTTGAATTATCTGAAAAGGAAAAAGAAATTCATAACATTCGCCAGAAAGAGACACTGACAAAGGAAATGACTTCCATGCTGGATAGTGCTTATAGCGAATTCAGTGTATTGCAAAGCAAGATCCAGAAACTGGAATCCCAACTCACGGCATCCAAAATGCTTAACCTTGAATATGAAGATCTGAAGGAAGAGCATATACGGGCAAAACGGGAAATGGATGAACAGAAAGGAAAGCTCAACTCCCTTTCTTCCGAAAATCAACAATTACAATCCCTTCTCAACGATACGGAAGACAAGTTACGTGAAGCCAACTTCCAGCGTCTCCAGCTGCAGAAGCGCGTAACCTACCTGGAAGAACTGAACAATGATTTTCAGGTGGTATCAGATGCCAACAAAAAGCTGGAAGGCCAGTTAAGGCGCATTGGCGAGTTAGAAAGCATGCTCAATGTGGTATCTGAAGAAAGAGACCATCTGGTTAAGAAACAGGACGACAAGTGATTTTCAAAGTCAAAATTCAAAAGTAAAAATTGAGGCCATAGTCGTCAATTCGGTGGTGCGCTGTTCTTCTTATATTTCCTGGTCAACCAGAAGTTTAATTCAGTAAGCCAGGGCCGTATTTGTTTTTTACTTTTTACTTTTGCCTTTTGAATTTATCCCCATGCCAAAAAACATTGCAGACATTAGAAAAAATTATTCCCAGGACAATCTTACAGAGCAGTCAGCCGATCAAGATCCCATTATACAATTTAACAAATGGTGGCAGGACGCTGTGGATGCAAAGATCGATGAAGTGAATGCAATGACGCTTGCAACGGCCTCAGCAGATGGTATTCCTTCTGCCCGTATAGTGTTGTTGAAAGAATTCTCTGACAATGGATTTGTTTTTTATACCAATTACAACAGTTATAAAGGAAAACAGCTTGAAGAGAACCCAAAGGCCTGTCTCGTGTTTTTCTGGAAGGAAATGGAGAGGCAGGTGAGAATAACAGGTATTGTTCAGAAAGTATCAGGTGAGGAGAGCGATCTGTATTTTCATTCAAGACCTGCAGGCAGTCAGATCGGTGCAACAATATCTCCGCAAAGCAATGTAATTGAGAGCAGGGAATGGCTGGAAAAGCAATATGCAAATAAAGAAGCTGCGATAAAAGGTAGTGAGGTTGACCGGCCTGATAACTGGGGAGGATATAAGGTTAAACCTGTTGTTATTGAATTCTGGCAGGGCCGTCCTTCAAGGCTGCACGACAGACTGGAATATACTCTTCAGGAAAATGGAAGCTGGAAAATTGAACGGCTGGCGCCCTAAAGGGAATTGTGAAATTTTGAAATTGGGAAATTTGCTTAAACAGAACAGATACTCTTCCTAATGAACAGGGGTCAGATTCAGAGTGAAATTTCCTTTGAAATAAATTTCAAAATTTCCCAATTTCAAAATTTCGAAATTCTCTTAGCTCTTTTTCTTTGGAGCGGCTTTTTTCTTGGAAGGTCTTGATTTCCCGAATGAACCTTTGAAACGTTTGCCTTTTGCTGTTTTTTTATCTCCTCTTCCCATATTGATGTTGATTTATTAGATGTAAAAGTAAGGTGATTAGATTAAAAAAGCTCCAAACCCGGAAGGACAGGAGCTCTTTCATTTCTGTAATGATGTGATTACAATTTTGCAGCCAGCTCTTTACCGGCTTTGAAACGGGCTACTCTCCTCTTCTTGATCTTGATCACTTCGCCTGTTTGTGGATTGCGACCGTTACGGGCCTTTCTCTCTGAAACCATAAAAGTGCCAAAGCCAACCAGTGTAACTTTACCGCCGTTTTTCAACGTCTTAGTAACAGCTTCTACAAATGAATCCAGGGTGTCATTTGCCTGGGTTTTAGTAATACCAGTGTCATCGGCGATCTTCGCAATTAATTCAGCTTTGTTCATAATCTCTGTCTTTTTGAGTGAATTTGTAACGGAGGCAAATTTAATAGGATTTTGAATGCAGGAAAAAGAATTCTCCGGTAAATTTCAATCCTGGAAATCGTGAAAACCCGCAGTGGGCAAGAGTTTTACACAATCAATTCACAACCTGCATTACAGTTCTGAATGCAATGTATTGTTCTCCCCATTTATCATAAGTAACCTTGCTCATGCTATTTGCAAACTGATCAAGATATTTTTTGTAGTGGGCATAATCTTTTGCATGATATTGAATGGCATACGTGAGGCCCTCTTCATCATCTGCTTCCATCAAATGATAGATCAGGGCATGCGTAAAACATCCCGTATTGATAATATCCGGGATATGCTCTTCCTTCATCCATTTCATAAAGGCTTCTGCAATGGAATGCTGCACCTTTACAGTAACATTATAAACGATCATAAGTTATTTTGTACCGGCTCAGGCCTCCGGTTTATCGATCAGTATCTTTTTTAATCGCTGGTACATGAAAGATACTGTAAGTAGTAAAATTCCCAGCAGAATGAATGCCGCAATTTTGCCACCAGGCGGAATATTGCGGATATCATAGAAGAATAATTTTATCAGGGTAATGCTAAATAAGGTCAGTCCCAGGATCCGAAGAGGTTGAAAGTTTTTCCTTATTCCCAGCCAGATCATGGTAAAGGAGCATAAACTCCAGAGTATGCTAAGGCCAGCCTTGTAATAAAGATTTTCCCACCACACCAGGTCATTTTCATTGCCAGGATGTGTCCAGAGCATGATATGGTACATTTCAACACTCAATAGAAACACAAGACTCATTGAAGCCAGGCAGGTGAGTTCCGCCCGGAAGGAAGCAAATCGTACATGCTGAGCCCCAAAACAATAACGTGCTGAATCTGCCAGCAGCCATAGCAAAAGCATACCTGCCATCCAGTGTGCCATGAACAACAAACTATTTGGAGAATTGCTCAATGCGGCCGATACTTCAAATCCTGTCCTCAAATAAAAAAGATAAATGGCCAGTGAAATAGCGGTTAGTGCCAATTTCAGGATAGGAAAAGAGCCAGATCTCCTGTGAAGCGAAAGAATGATAATTGCTGCTGCAAAGGAAAATGCCTGGATATATAGGGTATGGATCTCCGTACCGGGATAACGTGTTATGAACTGATAGGAAATTTCCAGCGCACCGGTAAAATATGCTATTGCATAGGCAAGGCTGCCAATAAATCCGGCAATTGTTCCTATTGGGATCTCGCTACTAAGAAATACAGGGTTCTTTTCCTTCTTTATCAAACCTGCATAGATGAACAGTGCAACTGAAACGGCAAAAGATGTAGTAAATCCTTTATTGATAATAATGGGAATTATTTTGTCTCCCGCCAGATAGACGATAAACCAGGTATAAAACAGGCTGGCAAACATCAGGAGCAACACAGTTACTGAAGCCAGTTTAAGATGTATCATGCGTGTACGCTGATACATCCAGAGCAATATGACTGTCTCGGCCGCCCAGAAAAGGGTAATGGTGTTCCCGGAAAACTGAACCAGTGGGATCAATGATACAAAGGTTAATACCAGTCCTGTAAGCAGGGAAATGAAATTGCGGTCTGCCCGCTGGTTCTTATAAAATACAGCCAGTAACAGGAAATTGAATAAGGCTAATGACAGGGTAAATAATCCTTTGAGGTGCGACTGATGAGTGGAAATGATATAGATGCCAATCAGGTAATAAAGAAAATTGACACTTAGTACTATAATGAAATCAAAAGCTTTAAACTGGTTCCTTAATCTCAGGTTATTGACCAGGTTCATACAAATGAACTGTAAATAAAAGAAGGTGGCAAATAGCAAAGCGTTATTATAGGGCAGATCATCTCTGAATAATGTGCGGGTAATTACCCAGGATCCGAATATGATTGTAGTAAAGATCAGGGCGATGCTATTGATTGCCGGCCATTTCTTGAACCAGGCCAATACTGTTAAGGCAGTATTAAGGATTCCCAGATAAGTAAATAAGGCAATATAATTCCCCTGGCCTGTAGCTACCAGGAAGGGTGTAATAAAACCACCGATGGTAGCAATAATAGCCAGTTCCTGCCGGTCATAATAAAGGGAAAGGATCACCGCAAAAGCAGAGATCACCACCATAATGATAAAGGCAGGCTGCTGGCCAATCAGGTGATACTGGTGGAAGGCATAGGCGGTAGTAAAATAAGATACAGTCAAACCACCACCGATCAATACAGAACTGAAGGAACGGTATTTGTGCCGAATATAATGTGCAATACCGATCAATATGCCACCACAGATAAAGCCAATGGTTACACGGCCCAGCTCATTTATCCATTCTTTATCAATTGCATATTTTACAAAGAAAGAAATACCGAGAACAAGCACTGCAATACCGATCTTGTTAGCAAGATTCTCGCCTATGAATTTCTCAAGATCAGTATTCTTTTTTGATTTTATGATTGAAGGTCTGGATTCATCAAGGGCTCTTTCATCATAATCTTCTGCATTAACAAATTCTGGTTCTATCGTTTTTGGCTCTTCTTTTGGTTTTTGTGCTGGCAGACCTGGAATAACCTGTTTTATTTCAGGCTGAGTTTTAATTTCAGGTATAATTTCAGACCTTTCTTCTTTTGAGATAACGGTACCGGGCTGTTTTTGTAATGCCTCCAGTTGTTCTGTTACTTTTTTAAGCTGATCCTTTATTTGGGATAAGGAAGTATTATTTGTATCTGTTTTTTGATTGAGACTAAAGAGAAGGTAAATAATGACAAATATGATAAGGCAAAGCAATACAATGAGAGCTCCCATATGCAGATGATTTGGCCTTAAAAATCAGTAATAAATCCAATAAAAAACCCTGCTAAAATCAGCAAGGTTATATTTTAACATATTGGAAATTTATTACTCTTTCTTAGTCCTTAATTTCCAGGTATATAGGGCAATGGTCACTGTGTTTGATATCCGGATAAATCTCAGCATGGACCAATTGTTTCTTAAGAGAATCAGTTACGCTGATATAATCTATACGCCACCCTTTATTATTCAATCGCACGGTAGGGAACCGCTGGCTCCACCAGCTATACCGGTGTGGGTCTGGATTAAAATGACGGAATGAATCTATCCATCCGTTGCTCAGAAACTTGGTCATCCACTCTCTTTCTTCAGGGAGGAACCCGGAGTTTTTCTTATTTCCTTTTGGATCGTGAATATCTATTTCTTTATGGGCGATATTATAATCACCACAAACAATCAGTTTTTTATGTTTCTTCTTCAGTTTCTCCACATAAACATAAAATTCATCCAGCCAAACATATTTAAAGCTTTGGCGTTCATCACCGGTAGTGCCTGAGGGGAAATAGGCATTGATCAATCTCGTATCGCCAAAATCCAGCTGTATTACCCTGCCTTCATCATCACTTACTTTATGCCCGGTACCATATTCTACATGATCCGGTTTGATCTTAGTAAATACTGCCACACCGCTATAGCCTTTTTTTTGAGCACTATACCAGTAA
>CAMLGP010000221.1 GCA_946479535.1 uncultured Bacteroidota bacterium | reverse complement strand
AGCCAGGGACATAAAATATACTACTAATGACCCTGTGATGAATATACAGGCCGTTTTTCTTAAAAGAGAGCTTCCATTGGGCAAGCTGAATGAACTTACCCGGGATGTTGAAAACCTGGGCGGTGGAATTGAAATAAGAATGGAACAAAATCCAGGAACTATAATAAACACCATTGATCGCGGACATTTTCGTTCATTTTAATAAAAAAGTAGGTCAACCTGCATTCTTTTTAAGGGAACCGCAACTCAACAATGGACCTGCGGCGTTTGTCTAAAAGCACTCCATTGGTCTAAATACCTTTGCATGCAGGGGTGCTTCTCTGAGCAGTAAATGCCGTTTGTTTTTCAAAGCTACCCTGCCCATGCAAAAGCTTACGCTTGCACCCAAGCTTCAACGTAGAAGATCGCAGGACAAGGCTAATATTAAGCTGCGTTAGCAAAGGCCGCTGCTGTCCGGTTTGTGATCTCGACATGCTGCTGTTTTAATTTGCTTCTCCTGGTATAGATCACGTAAGAAGTAATTCCCAGCGCAATTGGAAGGATCATGAAACCAACACCAGATATATTACCCACTGCAAGAATGGAAAAGGTTGCACCGATCAGATCAAAGAATAATCCCGCATAAGCCCATTCCTTTATTCTTGGAAATCCTGGAACCAGTATAGCTACTACCCCAAGCATTTTTGCAACGCCAATAAATGGCACAAAATAAACCGGGTAGCCCAAACCCTTGTGCATTCCTTCAATGGCAACAGGAGAACTCAGTACATCCGGAATTGCCGAGAAGAACATTAAGAATCCAAAAAGACCTGTGAAGATCCAGTAGAAGATGTTTACCTTTTTCATGACTTTAGTTTTTAAGTGTGTTTAAGTTTTTGTTATTTGCTGAAACAAAGCTAAAATGGGAAAACAGATTTAATGGGGTGTTGCTTCGTCAATCTAAGGGGGTATTTGCGGCATTTGAGAAATTACTTTCATGAATAGATTAACAGCGCTAAGGAAGTATGCCCACCTACCAGTTCGTTTGGTAAATTGCAGCCATATTGTTATGGCAGTAAAAAAACAAAGCGCAGGCATACTCGTTTACAGGATTGTAAAAAAGAAACTGGAAGTGTTTCTTGTTCACCCAGGAGGTCCATTCTGGAAAAACAAGGATGCAGCTGCCTGGAGCATTCCCAAAGGAGAGTTTGATGCTGATGAAGCTGCTTTGGATGCAGCCCAAAGGGAATTTGAGGAAGAAACAGGTGTACGGTTAAAGGGAAAATTCATTGAACTGCAACCAGTGAAACAAAAATCAGGTAAAACTGTACATGCCTGGGCTCATGAAGGAGAAATTGATGCTTCCAATATAAAAAGCAATTCCTTTGAAATAGAATGGCCGCCAAAATCAGGGAAAAAAGCCTCCTTCCCGGAAATTGATAAAGCCGGATGGTTTGATCTGAAAGCAGGGAAGGAAAAGATCAATGCCTATCAGGTGAACCTTCTTGAACAGCTGGAAGAGCTGTTAAATAATTAAGGACCGTGCGGTTCAGGAGATCCTAGAACTTCGTACTGAGCTTCTTCATATACACAGCATCAGCTGCTGCACTGGCCAGTGGCGTAGTGCCGTCATATCTTTCCTGTTCAACTATATAATATTCCATACCAGCAGCTTTTGCTGCCTTCACGATCTTTGGAAAATCAATACTTCCTTTACCCAGATCACAGGTTGCATCACGTTCGGTAGCACCAATGATCCTGTCTTTCACATGGCCCAGTTTGAAACGGCCCGGATATTTCTTCAGCCAGGTAATTGGGTCCTGTTTACCTGTAACCACCCAATAGATATCCATTTCAAAATCCACATAGTTGGCATCTGTATGTATCATCATAATATCCTGCGGCATCTGTCCATCAATTTCTTTGAAAGGATATTCATGATTATGATAGGCGAAACGAATTCCATGCTTTAAACAAAGTTGCCCCTTGGCATTGAAATCTTCCGCTACTCTTTTGAAATCGGCGATGGTTTTTGATCCGCCGCGGGAAGGACATATCAGGTATTTCATACCAATGGATGCAGCATCTGTCACCTTCTGTTCAAAATCACTATCAATATTGCAATGGGAAGCAATGAAAGCAAGACCAAGGTCATCCATGTATTTTTTAAAATCTGAGGGAGTCATTCCCCAAAACAATCCCTGTGGTCCTTCATATCCTTCCACCTGCTTATACCCCATTGCTGCCACCTGCTTCAATACCCCTTTTGGGTCATTGGGCATATCAGCCCTCAGTGAATACAGTTGCAATCCAAATGGTTTTGCCTTTTTGGGATCTGCACTATCTTCTTCAAGTAATCTTCTTAATGAAGGCACTAAAGCAAGCCCTGCTGCCACACTGCCACTTAACTGAAGAAATTCTCTGCGTTTGTAGTACATGATTGTAGTGTTTATTAATTTAATTAGTATCTTTTTAATTTGTAGCCAATTTGTTTTTTACTGTTACCCTCTCAATTTTTCCAACCAGGAAGGCATAGCAGATAACACCCACCATTGTCATGCCTCCAACAAAATAGAGTCCGGGTTCAAAATTGCCTCCTTTCACCAGATATCCAATAATAAAAGGAACTGTTACTGATGCGAGATTACCTATAAAATTGAAAGCGCCTCCGGTTACGCCAATCAAATGTTTGGGTGCAATCAGGGATACCATTACCCAGGTGATAGAGGCCATGCCATTGCCAAAGAACGCTATTGACATAAACAGGATCAATAAGCTGGTACTCTCCACATAATTGGCTCCAATTATAAAGACTGACAATAGCAATCCGGTAATTACAGGCGTTTTCCGTGCGATACCGGGTGAGACATTCTTTCTTGTTAAAAAATCCGACAGGAACCCAGACAATATAATACCACAGGCCGCAGCAAGAAATGGTAATGATGCCAGCCATCCTGTCTTCGGCAAACTCAGGCCCCTGTATTTGGAAAGATAAACAGGGAACCAGGTCAGGAAAAACCATAGCGTACAATTAATGGAGAATTGTCCAATATAAATTGCCCATAGTTTGCGATACGAGAAAACTGTTTTAATATTTTGCCAACTGAAGGCTGATTTCCCAGTGGCTTTTCCAGGCTGATGATCAATAATGCCACCGCCTTTTTCGATATAATCAAGTTCATGCTTTTTAACTGCCCGGCTTTTCTTTGGATCACGATATACAAAAAACCAGGTGATCCCCCAGATAATGCCAGCAACTCCCGTGGCAACAAATAATCCCCGCCATCCTAGATATGCCTGGATCTGGCTCATAGCCGGTGTCATCAATGCGAGACCAAGATATTGACCGGATGTATAAACTGCAATGGCCCCTGCCCTTTCCCTGTCAGGAAACCAGCTGGTAACAACTCTATTATTTATAGGATAAGCTGGTGCTTCAAAAATGCCCACAGCAAATCTTAATCCCAATAGAACTGCAAATCCATTAGCCAATGATTGTAATAAAGTAACAAGGGACCAGCTGATCAGGCTTAATGAATATAATATCCGCGATCCAAAATAATCTGTGAGCACGCCACCGGGGATCTGCAATGCCATATAGGTCCATCCAAAAGCTGAGAATATCCAGCCAAGCTGTACAGAATTAAGATTGAATTCATTGCTGATGGAAGTTCCCGCTATCGAGATATTACTGCGGTCCATATAATTAATGACCACATTGATAAAGAGCAGCGCTAAGATCCTGTAGCGAACAAGTCCCGTCTTTTTATTTTCCATATATGCAGGCTATGGTAGGTAAACTACAAGATACTAAGTACAACCCGAAATCCACGCCACGCACTTTTTTCAGCGGGAGGATTGGAAGCCGTAATCATTCTTTTAATAACTACACTGGCTATTATCTGCCTTTAAATAATAATCTTTATAATTTTTGGCTTTGGGATCCATGCAGCCAACCAGGTTCAGCAATTCAATCTTCCTGAAATCAATTGGATGACTTTCTGCCTGCAAGGCAATATAGCCTTCCTTTAACGGGGTCTTATCTTTCGCCAGCCAATAAGCTGAGTCAGTTATATGTGCCTGTGTCCAGCTATAGGTTGGATTAACAAATCCGCCCCCGATCTCTGTTTTCTGATAGGTAAGAACTGTATCTCCTTCAACTATATGCTGAATAACCGAATCTCCCAATACCACCACTTCCATGGAAACCCACTGATCACCATCATAGGTCTTGGAAGATGAATTGATGCAATGATCAGTACGAAGGCTCCCATTCATGTATACCTGCGTCCCTGGTGTGCAAACATTGCCGGTAGCCCGATCACCATTGCCAAGCCCACCCAGCAGTTGCACCTCTATTGATACAGGAAAATCCTGCCCTATATTCACACTTTTTGCAGATTGGGAATGTACCATTACACCACTATTGCGAACGTTCCAGGTTGCACCACCAGGAGTCTGGTTCCCGGTAAACCGGTATTGGAATTTGATCTTATAATAAGAATAAGGAGTCTGATAATAGAGATGTCCATATTTACCATCAAAGGTCTTGTACTGGTCATAAGCAACACGTAACATGCTATCCTCTACCCGGAAGGTATTCAGGTAATTACTATCTAGCGGCTCACCGGCTATTTTGATATCCCAGCCAGTCAGGTCTTTGCCATTGAATAGTGATATCCAGTCTTCTTTACTTTTATCAGGATTTGAAGTAGTTATATCGGAACAGCTTTGCAATAAGCATCCCAGAGAGATGAACAGTACAAGGTATTTGATCATGTAGTTAGAATATTTAAGTTTGAATATTTCAATAATTAATTGGAATCCCCAGGATAAGCAGAGGTCTGTTACGGATTAAGTATGGTTTAAAGCACACCCTGGAATTTTCCTTTATAAAACTGGGCCGGCACTCCACGCACTCCTGGCTTGACTGAAAACAATCCTCCACTCAGTGGAAATTCATTTAGTTTATCAGCATTCATTCCCTGACGTGCTGTAGTGATATATAATGTTTCAAGATCCTTCCCTCCAAATGCACAGGAAGAAACATTAGGTGCAGGTACTTTTATTTTTTGTAAAAGCTCACCCGTGCGCGGATTATACTTTGCCACACAATAACCTCCCCATTGCGCTACCCAGATATTATCTTCTGCATCAATGGTCATCCCATCTGGCGATCCGGTACCACGCTGAATGGTAACCGCCACTCTCCGGTTACTTATACTACCGGTCTTATCATCATAGTCAAATGCCTGGACAGTACCGGTAGGTGTATCATTATAATACATGGTCTTCTTATCTTTCGTCCACACAATTCCGTTGGAAATGCTAACACTATCCAACATTAAGTGAATGGTTTTATCCTTATCGTATCTGTAAAGCACGGCCCCTCTTCTTCTCCGGTCAAGTGCCAGCGTTCCCACCCAAAAGCGGCCAGCAGGATCACATTTGCCATCATTGAAACGCAGCGCTGTATCCTTCAGCGGGTCCATCAAAAACGTGAGTTTGCCGGTTTTTGTGTCTATATAATTAATGCCACTTTGAAGAGCCACCAATGCCCCTCCACCTTCAACGGGAACTACGGTACCCACTCTTGACCCCACTGGCAATTCCCTGTCCTGCTTTGTTTCTGGATCATAAATGTGGAGGATCTTCCCTTCAATATTTACCCAGTACAATTTCTTTTCTTTGGGGTGCCAGATAGATCCTTCACCTAAAAATGCCTTTGCGTCCAGTACTAATTCTGCATCCATGTCTTCATATTTAGAATGATTGCCTGAAAACGATAGCAGAATAAATGAAGCAA
>CAMLGP010000220.1 GCA_946479535.1 uncultured Bacteroidota bacterium | reverse complement strand
ATTTAACAAGGTATGGGAATGCCAGGAAAATGGAACCTTTATTTTCTACAATTAATGTTTCATCGCTCATAAATGGAAGATAGGCCCCGCCGGCAACGCAGGCGCCCATTACAGCAGCGATCTGGGTAATGCCCATTGCACTCATCACCGCATTGTTGCGGAATATCCGGCCAAAATGCTCTTTATCGGGAAATATTTCATCCTGCAGGGGAAGGAACACGCCGGCGCTGTCAACCAGGTAAATCACCGGTAATCGATTCTCCATGGCTATTTCCTGCATACGCAAATTCTTCTTGCCGGTAATAGGAAACCATGCACCTGCTTTTACAGTTTGGTCATTAGCCAGTATCACGCATTGCTTGCCGCTTACATATCCCACTCCGGCAACAGTACCACCAGCCGGACAGCCGCCCTGTTCTTCATACATTTCATAACCGGCAAACTGGCCGATCTCAATAAAGGGTTTATCCTTATCAACCAGGTAATCTATGCGTTCACGGGCAAAGAGCTTGTTCTTTTCCTTTTGTTTGGCAATTGCTTTTTTACCTCCGCCTTCTGCAATTTTTTCCTGCTTCCGATGCATATCACTCAGCAACTGCTTCATGCCATCTTCATTCCTGTTGAACTCTATATTCATAATGACGGGTTATCTGGCAAAGATAATGATGTCGGGGTTTAAGAATGGATACTGGCCACAGAGAACCACAGAGTAAAAGAGGACCACAGAGGTTTCTCTGGGATCTCGGTATCTCTGTGGTTCTCTGGGCTCTCAGTATGTCTGTGGTTCTCTGGGCTCAGTATGTCTGTGGTTTTCTGGGATCTTGGTATCTCTGTAGTTCTCTGGGCTCTCGGTATGTCTGTGGTTCTCTGGGCTCTCGGTATGTCTGTGGTTCTCTGGGCTCTCAGTATCTCTGTGGTTCTCTGTGGGCAAATAAAAAACCGGCTCTACTGGAGCCGGTTTCTATAATTAAAGTAATTCAGATCAGAACAGATATCTCACGCCTAACTGAATGGCATAAGTAGTGGAGGTAGACACATTATCCTGGAAGCTGGCAACAACAGGAGCGCCATTGAAGGCAGACAGTCTGAAACTTGGTATACCTGCAGTAACTCCGGCTAATTGCAGTGGATTGGTTACCGTAGAGATCTTACGGATGCCCCAATCATGATTCACAAGGTTCAACACATTGTATACGTCTGCTGTTACCTGTAGAGTATGTCTCATCTTTCCAACATTAGTAAACACATCCTGGGCCAGTTTCATATCCAGCCGATTATACCAGGGGAGCTTGGCTCCATTACGTTGTATCACCTGACCTCTGTGTTTGCGGAGATATGGATCCTGGTTAATATAATTCTCGAACAGTTCGGCCATTTGTGCACCCGTATAGGATACACCATTAGGATAAGTGAAGGAAGTTTGGAACTGGATCTCATTCGGGTCCTTTGCATTTTTAGGAACATACATGAGATCAGTAGTGCTATTACCGTCATTGTTAACATCTCCATTATAAACATAGCTGTAAGTGCCAGCTGATTTTCCTTCATAAAAGAAGGAGATGGTAGTAGCCAGATGTTTCAGGTATTCAATACGATAAGAAAGATTACCGGAAATCCTGTGAGGAACAGCAAAGTTAGAATAGGCTAATTCCAAAGTATTTTGCGTACCGGAAGTTGGGTTTGCAGACCACACTGAAGCAGCCTGGCTTCCAGGGTTAGCTGTGAGATCCTGGGCAAAATTGTAGTTATAGGCAATAGAACCAAAAAGACCTTTGGCAAATGACTTTGATAGCTGTACAGTAAATACAAAAGAATTTCCTTTATTGCTATTGTCAAGTACAATTGCATTGGTTACTGATGTATTCAATCTGCGAACGCTTGATGCGTTACTTGAATACCTTTGGCGAATTACTGAACCTGTCCGCACTACCGTATCTGCGTTCTTCTGGTTGGCATTGAACATGTAAACAGCATTCAGGTCTTTTGTATACATTAATTCCACGCTAAGTCTCCAGGTGCGTGCGAGTTGTTTATCAATACCAAAATTTGTTCTCCATATCTGCGGGAATTTAAAATCCTTGCTGGTTACAGCAAATGTTCCGGGAGCTGAAGTACCAGCGGAAGTTGGGAACAGGTTGGCTGGAAGGCTGGTGTTATAAAATGGATTATAAGCATGCCTGTCAGTATTGAAAAGGAAATTATTCAGGTTTACGCCGGCAGTGTTTGGTGTAATAAGGGTTCCGAATACATACATACCACTACCTGAAGGAATATTAGTCAGATAAACAAAAGGAATACGTCCTGTATAAATTCCGGTACCTCCACGTAAGATGAGTGATTTATCTCCCTGAACGTCCCAGCGAAATCCAAGTCTTGGAGAAAGCAGGATCTTGGATTGTGGCCATTTACCCGTTGAATAACTTGCCGGCTTACCTGCAATATCATTCAGTCCGGTAAGGTTGGTAATCGCGGGATTCTCCTTTGGATCTTCCAGGTAAATAGGTTTATCAATACGTACGCCGGCAGTCACTTTGAAATTGGGATTCACATTGATCTCATCCTGAACATAAGCTGCCAATTGGCCAATTTTCAGGTTTGCTGAATAAACGGCATCCTGGTCTTTATCCAAAGAATAGGTAAGAGAGAAAAGGAGCGGAGGCCTGTTGTTAACAAAATCAGCCACATTTCTGAACACATAATAACCCTGTGAGCCTGCCATGAACATATTACCAACCTTTTGGTACTCATAGCTTGCACCTGCAGTAAGCGTATGCTTGCCTGCAAAGTAGGTGAAGTTATCAGTGATGGTTATGATATCATTCAGTACTTTATTATTATTACCATTAAAAGGCTCATTACCCACGCTAATACCATTCTGTGCAGCTCCTCCGGGTGAATTAATAATATCAACAAAGGGGAACTGAGCACCTGGGTGATCCTTGAAAGAAGTGATCTTGGTAATTGTTGCCAGGAACTGATTGGCAAACCGGCTATTGAAATTACTATTAAGCTCCAATGCACCAGACCGTACAACGTCTTCCTGTATATAAGTTATACCGGAAAAACCCATTGAACTTTTGGAAAATTTAGGACCGTATGTTACAAATCCGGATGAGCTTGCTCCATTAATACCACCACTCTGGCTGGGAAGGAAATCCTGGGTACCTTTAAAGTCACTGTATTTCAAGGTAAGCTTATGAACCTTACTGATGTTCCAGTCAATCTTTCCAAGAATTTTGTGATTCTCGTTCTTAAAAGTCGGGAAATTGTCATACACACCCGGATCATATCCTTTAGTACCTACATAGGTAGCAACTGCTTTCAATGAATCTACTGTTACATCGGAAATATTACCGGCACCAGATCCACCTTTCGGGGTCCAGGTAACACCACTGGAAGGAGGTTTTTGCTCGTATTCGCCATTTATAAAGAAGAAGAGTTTGTTTTTGATGATCGGTCCACCAATGCTACCTCCATAGATCTTGGTTTTCTGAGCAGGATTAAGCGCTTTTACACCACGCACATTATCGCCTATCAATTTTTCATTCTGCCAGTAAGTATAGGCGGTTCCATGGAAAGTATTGGTACCGCTCTTGGTGGTAGCAGAGATGTTGGCACCAGTAAAATTCCCCTGGCGAACATCAAAAGGAGCAATGGTTACAGAAACTTCATCAATGGCATCCAGAGATACGGGATTGTTACCACCGCCTGGTATGGCATCGCTACTTAACCCAAAATTATTATTCAGGTTGGCGCCATCCACAGTAATATTATTAAAACGGCCATCACGGCCACCAATATTATTTCCGTTTGCCTGGGGAGTTAATCTTGTAAAGTCAGTAATGCTTCGGCTGATAGTAGGAAGGTTCACAAGGGTTCTGTTATTTAAAACAGTGCTCATTCCCCCCCTTTCACTGGCCGCCTTGCGCCCCTTACCAGTAACTACAACACCACTCAGTTCGCGAGTATCCTGACCCAGTGTTGCCTGGATATTATAATCCTGGCCCAATTGAAGGATGATATTATCGAATACCTGTGATTGCTGGCCCACGAAATCAATCTTTACCGTATACGGGCCGCCGATCCTTAAACCGGGCAAATTAAAAATACCGTCTTTCTTGGAAATGGTACCGTATTGGGTACCGGAAGGAGTGTGAGTGGCTGTAATGCTTGCGCCCACTAAAGGTTCACCACTTGCTGATTTCACAACACCTGACATACTACTTGTTGTCACCTGTGAAAATGCTGAGGAACCTGCTATTAATACAATAGCAACAAGAACCAGAATTCTCTTAAGCATATTAGTATAGTTTACGAAGTTTGCTGCAAAGAAAGGGAATATTCTACAACTGCAAATGACCAAATTATGAACGAATTTGAAAATGTAGATTGGGAAATTTTAAATCATGACATAAAGGTATCCTTCTGTCAATCAACACATAATAAACAGTATCCTGATTAAATAAATTTCTAAATTTTCCAATCCCGGATCTAAAAATAGGCAACAACCCTTAGAGACAATCCTCCGATCTAATATGCTGCCTGATCAGAAAACTCAACTTTTAACGGGCTTTTTTTGTTACTACCTTTGCAAAAATCAAGGTATATGTTAGATTCCATTGAGGAGGCCATTTTAGCGATCAAAAATGGCAGCATGGTGATAGTGGTTGATGATGAAGACAGGGAAAATGAAGGTGATTTCATAGCCGCTGCCGCCACAATTACACCTGAAGTGGTCAATTTTATGGCTAAACATGGCCGCGGTCTGATCTGCGTGCCTCTCCCTGAGGACCGCTGTGATGAGCTGGGCCTTGATATAATGGTCAGCACCAACACGGCACTGCATGAAACTGCGTTTACTGTGTCAGTTGACCTCCTGGGGCATGGTTGCTCAACCGGCATTTCCGCGCAGGATCGCTCAAAAACAATCCACGCGCTGATCGATCCCTTTACTCAACCTAAAGATCTGGGCCGTCCTGGTCACGTTTTCCCACTCCGCTCCAAAAAAGGCGGGGTGCTCAGGAGAGCAGGACATACAGAAGCTGCGGTTGATCTGGCCCGCCTGGCTGGATTTCCTCCTCCTTACGGTGGAGTGCTGGTTGAAATCATGAATGATGATGGCAGCATGGCCAGACTTCCTGAATTAATGGAAGTAGCCAAAAAATTTGATTTCAGGATTATTTCCATCAAAGACCTGATTGAATACCGTATCAAGCGTGATTCACTGATTGAAGAGATCGTTCGCGTTGATATGCCTACCAAATATGGTACGTTTAAACTGGTAGCCTTCAAAGAAAAAAATTCCAGCAATGAACACCTTGCCCTTTTGAAAGGTGAATGGCAAAAAGATGAGCCGGTAATGGTGCGCGTTCACTCTTCCTGTTTTACGGGTGATATCCTGGGTTCCCTGCGTTGCGACTGTGGAGATCAATTGCATAAAGCCATGCAAATGGTAGAGGAGGAAGGTAAGGGGGCCATACTTTATATGAACCAGGAAGGCAGGGGAATTGGTTTGCTGAATAAATTAAAAGCCTATCGTCTCCAGGAAGAAGGGATGGATACTGTTGAAGCCAATCTTCATTTAGGTTTTCAGATGGACCAGCGTGATTATGGCATCGGTGCACAAATGCTCCGCCATCTTGGAATTACCAAGCTCAGGCTGGTGAGCAATAATCCCCGTAAAAGGGTTGGACTGATTGGTTATGGTCTTGAAGTGGTGGAGAATATTCCAATTATTATTAAGTCAAACCCTCACAATAAGAAATACCTGCAAACGAAGAAGGATAAGCTGGGGCATG
>CAMLGP010000219.1 GCA_946479535.1 uncultured Bacteroidota bacterium | reverse complement strand
CTGGAAGCCATTGGTAGATTCATTTTATATAGGAGGTTGGGACCCTGCCTTCTTTACAGATGATGATGGAAAATTCTATATGTACAATGGAAGCAGTAACCGCTATCCAATCTATGGAGTAGAATTAAACCGGCGCACCATGCAGCCCCTGGGTACAAGAGTTGAAATAACCATGCTGGAATCCTGGCGCTATGGCTGGCAACGCTTTGGTGAGTACATGGATGACACTTTCCTGGATCCTTTTATTGAGGGAGCCTGGATGACAAAGCATAATGGAAAGTATTATATACAATATGGAGCACCGGGGACTGAATTCAGTGGCTATGCAGATGGTGTAGCGGTTGGTCCTGATCCATTGGGCAATTTTCAGCACCAGAGTGATCCCATGAGTTTTAAGCCTGGTGGTTACGCACGTGGTGCCGGCCATGGCTCAACTTTCCAGGATAACTATAAGAACTATTGGCACATATCTACAATCTCCATATCAGTGAAGAATAATTTTGAAAGAAGGTTGGGCATCTGGCCCGCGGGGTTTGATAAGGACGATATAATGTTTTGCAATACTTCTTTTGGAGATTACCCGCATTACCTTCCATCCGCACAGGCATCTCCAGCCAGTTATGCAGCTCCTGCCGGAGGAAATGGCGCCTTCACCGGATGGATGCTATTGAATTATAAAAAACCTGTGCAGGTTTCTTCCACCCTAGGAGCTTTCTCAGCTAATAATGCGGTGGATGAAAGTATCAAGACCTACTGGAGTGCAGCAACTGATAATAAGGGAGAATGGATTCAAACAGATCTTGGGAATGTATCTACAATAAACGCAGTGCAAATTAATTATGCTGATCAGGACGTCAGCTTCCCGAAGGAAATAGATACCATCTTTCTGGGCAAGACAATTGGCCTTTATCACCAATATAAACTCTATTATTCTTTGGATGGAAAGAAATGGACCCTGCTGGCTGATAAAAGCAATAACAGAACCGATGTGCCGCATGATTATATTGAATTGAATGCTCCTGTACGGGCACGCTATATCAAATTGGAGAATATACACATGCCTGCCGGGAAATTTGCAATAAGTGGCCTACGGGTGTTTGGTAACGGGAATGGTACAAAACCTGATATTGTTCAACAACTCATTGTTTTGCGTACTGAAAAGGATCCGAGGAGCGCATGGATAAAATGGAAACCGGTTGATAATGCCTACGCTTATAATATTTATTTCGGTACGGCTCCTGATAAACTATACAATTGTATTATGGTACATGATGCCAATGAATACTATTATAAAGGAATGGATAAACTCAGGACATATTACTTTACTATCGAATCCATTAATGAAAATGGTGTATCTGAAAGAAGCCAGGTACAGGAAGTAAAAGCAGCTGGTAACCAATGATATTCTAATTAGTAAAATAAAAGGTCATATGCGATTAAAACTCTCTATTCTATTCTTATTTATTTCCGCAACCCTGTTTGCTCAAAACACGAAGCCGCCCTTTTGGAATGATATACAGGCCTTCAAAAAACTGGACAGTGCCCATTTCCCGGAAAAGGGCCAGATATTATTTACCGGCAGCTCTTCCTTTACCTACTGGACGGATGTAAACGAATATTTCCCCGGATATCATATTCTAAACCGGGGTTTTGGTGGATCAACCCTACCGGATCTGATTAGATATACACCAGATGTGATCTATCCGTATAAACCCAGGCAAATTGTGATCTATTGTGGGGAGAATGATTTTGCAAGCAGTGATACGGTATCTGTTCCTACGGTAGTACAGCGGTTCAAAACTTTATTTACGCTGATCCGTAAGAAATATAAAAACGTTCCAGTGGCCTATGTGTCCATGAAACCAAGTCCAAGCCGTGCTCACCTGCTGCCCAAATTCAAAGAAGCAAATGAACAGATCCGCGCTTTCCTGGCAAAGCAGAAAAAGGCAGATTTTATAGATGTATACAGTCAAATGCTAAAGCCTGATGGAACGCCAATTGAGGGGATCTGGAGGGATGATCAATTGCACATGGTAGCCCAGGGCTATGCCATCTGGCAAAAGATATTTGAACCGTATTTAAAAAAATAAAATAACATCTATGAAAAGGATATGGGTGATCATTCTCTTTTTAGTTTCCCTATCTGCTCATTCGCAAATTGCTGGTGATGGCAAAACTGATAGCTATCGGATGAAAACCTTCATCGATGCTTTGATGAAGAAAATGACATTAGAAGAAAAGATCGGGCAGTTGAACCTGCCTGGTTCCGGTGATATTGTTACGGGACAGGCAAGTAACTCGGATATCGCAAAGAAAATAAAAGAAGGAAAGGTAGGTGGCCTGTTCAATATTAAATCCGTGGCGAAGATCAGGGATGTACAGAAAGTAGCTGTTGAACAAAGCAGGCTAAAGATCCCACTCATTTTTGGTATGGATGTGATCCATGGTTATGAAACGGTGTTTCCCATTCCGCTGGGGTTATCCTGCACATGGGATATGCAGGCCATTGAACGCAGTGCAAGAATAGCTGCCCGGGAAGCTAGTGCTGATGGAATTTGCTGGACCTTTTCTCCGATGGTAGATATTGCCCGTGATCCAAGGTGGGGGCGTATTGCAGAAGGCAGTGGTGAAGATGCTTATCTCGGTTCTCAAATCGCAAAAGCAATGGTGAGAGGATACCAGGGTAGCGATCTTTCAAAGAACAATACAATAATGGCCTGTACCAAGCACTATGCATTATATGGGGCCGCCGAAGGCGGCCGCGATTACAATACGGTTGACATGAGCCATCAGCGCATGTACAATGATTATTTCCCTCCATTCAAGGCAGCAGTTGATGCAGGAGCCGGAAGTTTTATGGCCAGCTTTAATGAAATTGACGGAGTACCTGCTACCGCCAATAAATGGCTTTTAACTGATGTATTACGTAAACAGTGGGGATTTAAAGGTTTTGTGGTCACTGATTATACAGGTATCAATGAAATGATTGACCATGGGATTGGTGATCTTCAAACGGTATCTGCAAGAGCTTTGATGTCCGGTATCGATATGGATATGGTAGGAGAAGGAATCCTGACTACAACAGCCAAATCCCTTAGAGAAGGAAAAGTTACACTTCAGAGAATAGATGAAGCCTGCCGGAGGATACTGGAGGCAAAATATAAGCTGGGTTTGTTTGATGACCCCTATAAATATTGTGATGAGAACAGAGCAAAGACCGAAATATTCACTTCGGCTAATCGTAAGGAAGCCCGCAGCATTGCCGCGCAAAGTTTTGTATTGCTCAAAAATGAGGGTAATATATTACCCTTGAAAAGGAGCGGTACTATTGCGTTGATTGGCCCACTGGCAGACAATAAACAAAATATGCCAGGTACCTGGAGTGTAGCCGCCAATTTTGAAAATGCTACTTCATTACTAACAGGGTTGAAAGAAGTAGCAGGTAATAATGTCAGGGTCCTTACTGCCCGTGGTTCCAATCTGGATTACGATAGTTTATTTGAGGATAGAGCTGGTATGTTTGGTAAATCCCTGCATCATGATTCCCGGCCAGCATCTGTGATCATGCAGGAAGCAATCGATATTGCCAACCAGGCCGATGTGATTGTAGCTGCAGTGGGTGAATCTTCTGAAATGACCGGTGAAGCCAGCAGTCGTACCAATATTGAAATTCCTGAAGCACAAAAAGCATTGATCAGTGCCTTATTGAAAACAGGTAAGCCTGTAGTACTGGTATTATTTACGGGTCGTCCTTTGGCAATGAAATGGGAGCAGGATAATGTTCCCGCCATTCTGAATGTTTGGTTTGGCGGTTCAGAAGCCGGATACGCTATTGCTGATGTTTTGTTTGGAGATATGAACCCTTCGGGTAAGCTAACAACTACTTTCCCACAGAATGTAGGGCAGGTTCCCCTTTATTATAATCATAAGAATACGGGTAGACCTTTACCTGAAGGAAAATGGTTTCAAAAATTTCGCTCTAATTACCTGGATGTTTCCAATGATCCTGTTTATCCATTCGGATTTGGCTTAAGCTATACACATTTCAGTTATGGGGATCTTAAACTGAGCAGCAGTTCTCTAAAGGGCAATCAAACACTTAAAGCCAATATTGATATAACTAATACAGGTTCAAGAGATGGAAAGGAAGTGGTCCAATTGTATATACGCGATAAGGTAGGAAGCACCACAAGACCTGTTGAAGAACTGAAAGGATTTCAGAAAGTGGAATTGAAAGCTGGTGAAACTAAAACTATCAGCTTCAATATTACACCAGAGGATCTCAAATTCTATAACTATGATTTAAAATATGATTGGGAACCTGGTGATTTTGTGATCATGATAGGTGGTAATTCCCGTGATGTAAAATCCGTTTCAGTTGCCTGGACTAAATAATATTGTTTAGCAATTTCTATAAATATCAATTAAAGATGAAAAAGACCGGATTTGCCCTTTTGGCAATTTTCCTTTTCGCCTGTTCTGAAAATAAGGAGAAAACCAATGACACTTCTACAGCAAATAATAAGAAGGCTTACTCTACTGATGGGAAAACTGTAAAGGTGTATACTACCGCAGATACAGCCAATTATCGCTTAACGCTTACCGATAGCACAGGACATTTCGCTGACTTTGGACAGCCAAAAGAAACCCAGATCTGTGTATTTGTTGATCCGGATAAACAATTCCAATCCTACATGGGAGTTGGAGCTGCATTAACAGACGCTTCAGCAGAAGTATTTGCCAAATTGCCCAAAGCAAAACAGGATGAATTGCTGCAGGCTTATTTTGATCCGCAAAAAGGGATTGGTTATACTATTGGCCGCACAAATATTCATAGTTGTGATTTCAGCAGCGGCAGCTATACTTATGTAAAGGATAATGATAAAGACCTGGCATCATTTTCTATAGAACATGATAAGCAATTCCGTATTCCTTTTATCAAACAATGTATTGCCGCTGCAGGTGGAAAACTAACATTATATGCAAGTCCCTGGAGCCCACCCGCCTGGATGAAGGATAATAATGATATGCTTCATGGAGGAAAACTAAAACCGGATTATTTCCAAAGCTGGGCCAATTATTATACAAAGTTTATCAAGGCCTATGAGCAGGAGGGAATTCCAATCTGGGGTATTACCGTTCAACATGAACCCATGGCTACTCAACGTTGGGAATCCTGTATTTACTCTGCAGAAGAAGAAAGGGATTTTCTGAAAAACTTCCTCGGACCCACTATGGAGAAGGAAGGATTGGGCAGTAAAAAGATCATTATCTGGGACCATAACAGGGATCTGTTGTACCAGCGTGCAAGCACCCTGTTGGATGATCCGCAGGCTGCCAAATATGCATGGGGTATTGGATTCCATTGGTATGAAAACTGGAGCGGCGGTACTCACATGTTTGAAAATGTAAAAAGAGTGACTGAAGCTTATCCCGATAAGCCACTAATATTTACAGAAGGTTGCGCAGAGAATTTTAATCCCACTCGTTTTAAAGCCTGGGCACTGGGAGAAAAATATGGTCTTAACATGATCAATGATTTTAATAATGGAATGACTGGCTTTACAGACTGGAATATACTACTGGATGAACAGGGCGGTCCTAACCATGTACAGAACTTCTGTTTCGCACCTGTCCATGGTAATACTAAAACAGGGGAGCTTATTTATACCAATGCCTATTATTATATTGGACATTTTTCAAAATTCATAAAGCCGGGTGCCAAAAGAATTGCCAGTGCATCCAGCCGCAGCCAATTGCTCACAACTGCATTTTTGAATGAAGATGGAACTGTGGCCGTGGTAGTAATGAACCAGGGGGATATCAAATCACCATTTTATTGC
>CAMLGP010000218.1 GCA_946479535.1 uncultured Bacteroidota bacterium | reverse complement strand
TAAAATTTCTTTTGCTGCAGATACCTGCCCGGCATAAGGCGAAATAAAAGCAGTCTTGCTGCTATCCAGTGAAGCATCCTGTATCAGTTTCAGTGCAATGCGTAACTCACCTTCATTTTGCAGACTGGTTCCATCAGGACCATGAATTTCTGAAAACCCCGAACCTGCTGTATCTATAAATGTGATATGCTTGCCGGTATTGATGAGGTGAGCAGCCGTTTGCAATAAACCATTATAAAAATAATGGCTGCTGAACCCGGCAATAGCCTGCCGCATCCGGTATTGGGTATCCAGCAGATGAATATTGATTTTGCTTTCAATGGCAATTTCCAAAATAGACCGGTTGAATCCAAGGCGGGCTGCATCATTACTCACAACAGTTGGTGGAAGCTGCCAGTGATCACCAGCCAGCACATACTTATCAGCAAGTGGGAAAATACACCAGGCCAATGGTTCAATACACTGACCGGATTCATCAATCACCATTGTTTGAAAATGGAGATGGTCAACGCCTGCATCATATAACCCAATAGGTGTGCCCAGTATTACCTGTGCTTCTGCAAACAGCTTCTCTTCATTATATACCCTGAGCTTTTTTATTTCACCCCGTATATTCTTCACTTCCTGGAACAGGAGATTACGCTGTTCTCTTTCTGCCCTGCCAAAACTGCGTTTATACTTCAGCGCCATCCGGCGAAATTCTTCGGCTCTTATTTTTAACTGCTTGATCTCTTTCTGGTATTTGCTATTGGATAGTTTTCCTTCCGGAGTATGAGAAAAAATGGTTTCATCTATCTTATTGGTATTCCCAACGCGGAGCACCACCAGGTTTTGGCGTATCAATCCTTTGGCGATATTGTCAACTGCCGTATTGCTCGGTGCTGAAACCAGTACTTTTTGTCCTGCTTTTACCAGTTGAACGATGCCCTCTACCAGCGTTGTTGTTTTTCCGGTGCCGGGCGGACCATGCACAATTACTAGTTCTTCATTTTCCAGAATTGCTGCTACTGCTTTCTGCTGGCTCCCATTTAATTGACGATTCTGAAAATTTAGATTGCTTTTTGAGGGAGTTATTATTTTTGGATCCTTCATTCCATTATGCAACTCCTCAAAGAGTTTATATACCTTTTTATCTTTTTCAAAGCCCTTCAGTACGTCTTTCATGATCTGTGTAGTACGGGTATCGGGCGCCAGTTTGATACCCATGCCATCCTCTTCTATCCAATCTGGAAAATCGGGTGCATACAACCGGAATTCACCATTCTTGCCTTCCATACTGAGCAGCATTCCCTTCACTGGTTCTTCACCTGTGATAAAACATTCAATGGCTGCTCCATCCCGGAACTGATTGGTTTCAGCAGGAAAATTCAACCGGAAACTGATCTCCGGATATTCAGCATAGCCGAATGATTTGCGGGTAACAGTGATTGGATGTAATGCCAGACCTTCTGCCTTGAGTGATCTGAGGGAACTTGTTCCAAGGCTATATCGGCTCACCTGTTCCTTCTCTTCAAGATCAATACACTTTAATAATAACTGAATATGCGGATGCATGTCCGCAAAAGTAAGTATATATGGCGGTTGTCGCAGACAGCCTCCCAAATAGTCATTTTGCCCCCCGTTCAGATTAAAATCAGTCCGCTAGCTTTGTGTTAACAAACATCCCGGTACTGCCGGGGCAAACAATTAAAATTTAAAACGATGAGAAAGCTTGTTTCTTTTATGCATATTTCCCTGGATGGTTTTGTAGGTGGACCCAAAGGCGAAATGGACTGGATCTATATTGGCGAAGATCTTTTTGATTATGCAGGCCAAATGACCAATGCATCAGATCTGGCACTCTATGGGCGCAAGACTTTTGAAATGATGGAAGCCTATTGGCCTACCGCAGCTGATGGTCCCAATCCCAGCAAACATGCCGTTGAGCACTCTGCATGGTACAATAAAGTCCCGAAACTTGTGATCTCCAACACACTTGCAGGTAAATCATTAAAGAATGTAACTGTACTGAATAAAGATTTTGCACAGGAGATCAATGCTCTAAAAAAAGAAAACGGACAGAATATTGTCATATTCGGAAGTCCCGGCGCTACGCATACCCTGATGGAGGACAATCTCGTAGATGATTACTGGCTATTCGTTAATCCTGTGATCCTGGGAAAAGGAATTCAGTACTTTGACAATTTCAAAAACAGGGTTAAACTAAAACTGGTTGAATCACATCCTTTCAAATCCGGAGTGATTGGCCTCCACTATGAAGTGATCCGCGACTAATACACTTGCACCAGTTTATGGCAGCTACTATTTATAATCTTCAGAAATGAGATTGATCAATAAGATAAATAATCCGATTGCCCAGGGCCCCGCACCTACTATTGAGGCAACTGCATAATTTACAGTAAAGAATGAATAATAGATACCGATACCACCTAATCCCAGGAATAATAGGGCGAAAATAATGGTTGATCGTTTTGAATATTTACTTGTCTGGAGCAAATTGATCGCGTTCAGAAAAAAGCGAAACCCAATGTAGAGGTTGAGAAGGGCAATGATAATAGCAAGGTATTTCATTAGCGCCGGCAATTAGGTGGTTGGATGGAGATGCCTGGGATTTGTGACCTTAAAATACAGCAATTTATCCATTTGCCATAATTGCCAGCCCCTAAACACTAACTTTGTAAAAACAACAGGATGGAAAACAAGGGGCTGCTATTTATTCCTGATATCAGCGGCTTTACCCGGTTTGTTAATGAAACAGAGATTGACCACAGCCGGATAATTATCCAGGAGCTGCTGGAGATCCTGATCAATTCCAACAAGATCGGCCTGGAAATATCCGAAATTGAAGGAGATGCCATCCTTTTTTACATGTCAGGTAATTCACCCCGCGTTGAAGATATTTACCGCCAGGTTGAGCAGATGTTCTGTGATTTTCACCGGTATATTATAGCCTATGAACACAGGCGCTTCTGTCAATGTGAAGCCTGTAAATCTGCTATCAATCTCACACTTAAAGTAATCACTCATTACGGAGAATTCACAGATTACCAGGTTAAGAATTTCAGGAAACTGATTGGAAAAGATATCATTGTTGCCCACCAGTTATTGAAAAATGATATTCCTCAGCATGAGTACTGGCTGGTGACCAAGAACCTGCTGCCTGGCGATCCTCCGGAATCACTTCCAGGCTGGATGGAATGGAACAGTAGCGCCAAACAAACTGAATCTGGTGAAGTACCTTTTAAGTACACTCAGCTGAGCCCGTTAAAGAATGAAATAAAACCAGAAGCCTTTCCGGATATCAATCTTTTCTCCAAAGCGAAAGTCATTTCAGTTTCCCGCCAATATGAAGTAGGCATTATAACCTTATTTCATGGAACTGGCAATTACAGTTACCGGAATAGCTGGCAGGTAGGAGTGAAGACAGTAGAAGAGCTTCATCATATTTTGCCCAGGCTGGGTTTAAAATGCAGGTTTGTGTTGGATAATGGTGAAAATATAGTCTATGCCAGCAGTTTTACCTTTCACCCGGAAAAAATTCAGTTTAGTGAAACTAATGAGACGGAGAGATCAGTAACCAATTTTACTTTGGAAAGGATCGCCAGGGGAAGAACAAAGTTAACCATCGACTATTATATCAACAAAGGGTTTATAAACCAGTTGCTATTCAATACTCAAAAAAAGAAGACAAAGCTGGCCAACTTCCATAAATCACTAGATAACCTTGATTCATTTGTGAAAAGTCTTCATGTTCCCAGCCAGGCGCAATATGATTATGATTAACCTCAGCTATTAACGCTTCACGATTTTCTTATCGATATATTGTTTAATGAACTCGTCCTTGAAACTCTGTCCGAGAGGGATCTCGTTGTTTCCAATATATATCAACTCATTATCAAAAGAAGAGATCCGTAACGTATTTACAACATAAGACTTGCTAACCCTGGCAAATATGGATGCTGGTAGCTGCCCGGCTATCGTCTTAATATTCATTGAAGTGATGATCTTGTTATCATCTGTATATATGATCACATAATCTTTCAGTCCTTCAATATAAAGTATCTCCTTAAAGTAGATCTTGAAATATTTCCTGTCTGCTTTTATAAATACAAAATCATCCTCTATTTTCTCCACCTGGTTATTTTCCGATTCCTGTTGCAATAGTTTCCAATGATTTTCTGCTTTGTTCACTGCTTTCAGAAAACGTTCTATGCGGATGGGTTTTACCAGATAGTCGATAGCGTCAAGTTCATAGCTTTCCAGTGCATACTGAGGATAGGCTGTGGTAAATATAACCAGTGGCGCATCCCGGAGCGATTTCAGAAAATCCAGTCCACTCATCTCTGGCATATTGATATCCAGGAAGAGGACATCAACCTTTTCCTTTCTTAAAAAATCACTGGCAGCAAGCGCATTGCTGAATGATCCCAGTAACTGAAGAAAAGAAACACTGGCAATATGCATTTCCATGCCCTGCCTTGCTAAAGGTTCATCATCTATTACAATACAGGTCATAATGGTATAGAGAGGTTTACAAAATATTTATCAGGATCATCCTTTATTTCCAGGGTATGATCATGCGGATATAGTAGTTCCAGTCTTCTTTTGATATTTCCGAGTCCCAGTCCACCAATAGTGTTTTGTTTGACTGCAGGTTTTGAGTTTTCTGAACTGAACTGAAGCCTGCCTCCATCAACCTTGAAATGCAATGTAAGATAGGAATGACCCACCGTGGTAGCACCGTGTTTTATTGCATTTTCTACAAATGGAATGAATAGAAAAGGAGGGAGAGCCTGGCCATCTACATTTCCTTCTGTGTGAATGGTAAAGCTAAAATCGTTTTTGCGGATCTTTTCCAGGTTGAGCAGGTTTTGAAGGAATTTAATGTCTTTTGATAAGGCAATCTTTTCCCTGGTGCTATCATACAACTGATAGCGAAGCAGATCACTCAATCCATATAAAACCTGAGTGGCCTTTTCCGGATCAGTCTTCGTAAGAACAGTGAGATTATTCAACGTATTGAAAAGGAAATGAGGGTTAACCTGGCTTTTCAATTGTTCAAGTTCGGTTTTCAGGTTTATCTGCTGTAGTTCCTGCATTCGTTCCACATCATTGACCCATTTCTTAAAAACTTTCATTCCAACTACAGACGCTAATAATACTGCTGCCACCAGTCCCACCTGTATGAAATAAAAGAAAGTGAATTCAATATGCATCATATAACCTGGATTCACCGGCACCAGTATGTAATGGTCTACAAGGTATACTCCAATAAATATAAAGACAGTTACAATAAAGAATGCGATTGAAAACAGGAACACTTTTGACCGGAATAATAATTTCGGTACAAATACCTGTAACATCAGGTAGATCAGCGCTACAATATATATATAGGAGATGCTGTCTGCAAGGATTACGGCACGCTGCACTTCAGGGCTCCTGTTGTCAGATACACCTACATCCCCTTTAAAAGCAAGGATCAGCCCTATCAGAAGGAAGACGGTATGTCGTAACCACCTGTATCGTGGACTGGAAAGAAACCGGATAATGGGGTTATTAAATGGAGTGCTATTTTCCCGGGCCATTTGCATGGCTCAAAACTAGGAAATCAACAGGGCTCTCCACTTCTTTTATACGAAAGGGCTTTTTTCTTATACGAAACCTGAAACAGGGGTTTAAAACACCCTTTTCTGCCGTATCTATTCCAAAAGTTCTTCAAAAACAGGCTTGGTAGAAAAGCAAATCCAGTTGGTATAAATCAGCCGGACACCCCCTTCCTGTAGCGATAGTTTTGTGTTCTCAATTAATCAAAAACAAAATCAATTAAACATTAAAACATGAAAAAGTTGACAA
>CAMLGP010000217.1 GCA_946479535.1 uncultured Bacteroidota bacterium | reverse complement strand
ACCTGCGCGAAGGCAATGAATGGAATGTTCAGCATGTAACCAGTTGGGGGTACATACTGCAATCAGATCGATGTTTTTCTCAGCTGCAAGCAGGCTATCAAGTGAATAATAGGGGTGGGCACTGAATTGACTGGCCAAAGCATCCGCTTTTTCCCTGACAATGTCACAAACAGCCACAACCTTTCCAAAAGTAGAGGCCTGTTCTGCGTGCCTGCCAGCAATTTTTCCGCACCCTATAATAGCAAAACGCAATGGTTCGCCCATAAGGTCCAAATATACAGGAGTTTAGGGAACCGATATAGGAAGAAGCAGGGGGGTATTGGGAAATTTTGGAATTGGGAAATTGCGAAATTGAAAGAATTAAAAGGCTGGTTACTAAATAAGGCTGGTTACTAAATTATAAGGCCCGTCAGTCATAAACCAACGGGCCTTTTCTTTTATGGGAAGATTCTAAAATTTCCCAATTCCCAAATTTCGAAATGCTACTTTACAGTCCCTGACCACCCATTTGTCCTGCATCGATAGTCTGACCTTCACTTCTCATATTCTTACGCTTGAAAAGATTAGCATCGAATTTTCCAAATCTCCAATTGAAATTCAGACGAAGTATCTGCGGGTCACGACGGCGGAATACATCCTGCGTAAATAACGTGGATTCAGAATGGATATCCTGGCGTCTTGTACGGAAAATATCATTCATATTAAGCGAAACAGAAGCTGTTCTGTTTTTGAGGAACTCATAACGTACCGCTATATCCACACCATAGTTGGGCCGAATATAACCCTGGGATGCAGTGGGGCCACCACCAAATCCACCGCCAAATCCACCACCGCCACGGCCACCTCCAAATCCACCACCACTACCACCGGGAGGAAGAACTGTCTTGGATTGATAGTCGCCTGATAACTGGAATGAAATGTTCCTGGGGAATTTGAAAGTGTTGTTCACCTTCACAAAATAACTCGTCAGTCTGGGTTGATCTTCTTCCCCTGGAATATCAATCTTCACATCCGAAGTATACAGATTGAAGTTAGGAGTGAATTCCCACCATTTGGTAAAATTATTACGCATGGTCAACTCCAATCCTGTAACAAAACTGGAATTGGCATTGATAAACGTACTCAGCACAATAGGTTGACCCCCTGCATCGGTTCCCGGTTCCTGAAAACGGGTGATGAGGTCTGTAGTTCTTTTATAATAAAGTGATGCAAGGAAATTGCCTCTATTCCTGAATGTTTTTTCATAAGAGAGTTCAAATGAATTTGTGAACTCAGGTTTTAATCCGGGGTTTCCTTTGCTTGGATTCAACCGGTCAGAGGAATCCGTGAAAGGAGTCAATTGCCAGAAATTTGGGCGGTTGATCCTGCGACTATAATTTAACTGAAGACTTTGTGTTTCACCCAGTTTTTGAGAAAGGAAAACACTTGGGAAGAAACTGATTGGGAAATGGATGTCAAAATTCTGTCCGCTTTCACCATGGTAGTCTGAGCTTTCAGCTCTTAAACCCAATTGGTAGCCAAATATTTTCCCCTGCCTTGAATAATTAGCATAAGCAGCATATACCTGATCGTCACTCTTGTAATTGGCCTGGGATTGAGGCTGCAGGGTATATGATTTTGTATTGAATGAATCAATATAAAAAGCACTCTCGCTATTTGTTTTGCGTAACTGAGCCCTTACTCCAAATTCAATTTTGGATTTATCATTGATGGGATTAGCATAATCAGACTGAATGATGATGTTTTGATTTCTTCCTTCAATGATCTGTTGTTGGCCTAAGGTTGAAAGCGTCTGGTATTGTGGAACATTCTGATAATCGGTAGTGATAAAGCTTTCATTATTATTCCTGCTGCGGTTATAAGTGATATCCGCTGTCAGTTCTTTTCCAGCTTTGGGGAAATTATGTTTGAAACTCACCGTACTTCCCAGATTCCTGAAATTACTTTCCGTGTTGGTGATCCGGCGCTGGAAGGAAGCAGTGGGTGAGGAGTATAATGAATCAAAAAGGATATCGCTTAAGGAACTGGGTTTAAACTGCCCTCTGGCATAGTTTAATGAGAGTGAAAGAGTATTCCTGTTATTAATAAAGTAATCAAATCCGCCTCTGCCAAAACCAAATCCGCCTAATTGTACGGAATGATCTTTTTGAGATACATAAACATCAGGAGTAGTATAGAAATTCTGCCTGTCGGTAGTACCATTGCTGATCGATTTACGCTGATTGTTCATTGCATTGGCGAAGACGTTTAATTTTTTCTGACGCAAATTGATATCTCCACCAAATCCAACCCGGCCACGTGAATCCAGATTGGTCCGGATACTTCCATTATATCCAACTTTCTTTTCTTTTTTCAATACTATATTGAGAATCCCTGCCGTTCCACCAGAAGCATCAAATTTGGCAGATGGGTTGGTTATCAGTTCCACACTCTGAATAGCGTCTGCAGGTATTTGTTCCAGCGTAAGATTGCTGGGACGTCCATCAACAAATAACTGAGGAGTGTTATTGCGCATTGTTACATTTCCATCAATGTCAACATTCAAAGAAGGCACATTGCGCATGATATCAATAGCAGTGCCCCCGGCAGAAACAATATTCTTATCTACATTGAAAATTTTACGATCAATGCCTAATTGAAGACCTGGCCTTGTTGCATCCACTACCACATTACCCAATACTTTTTCTTCTATTTCGATCTTAATATTTCCAAGGTCTTTATCCAGTGCGCCTAACATGGAACTGAAATCCTGGTTAGCCCCAGGTGCACCTCCGCCTCCGGGAGGTCTCAAATTAAATGAGACATTTTCTGTGAACTCCCTGAATCCAATTGCACTTATTTTCAATTTCAGTTGACCGAAAACAGGAACTCCTTCCAGACTGAATTCACCATTAGCCTGGGTAAGCATACCATTCACCACAGTATCTTTCCTTTGCTTTGTTGCCATATCCATTTTATTCTGGATAAGCTGCACGGAAGCATATTCAACAGGTTTTCCGGATTTAGTTTCCACGATCTTGCCATACAAACGACCGGTTATCGGTTGCCCGTTACCGCGATTGCCTCCACCACCTCCCTGAAACTGGGCCGAAACCTCTAAAACAGAAAAAAAAAGGGTAAAGAAGGATAAAAATTTATGCATGAAATGATTTTTTCATTTGACGTATTATCAGACCTAAACTTGCTATTGTGAATAACAACTTGACGAATGGCAAGCCTGTACCGACGAATGGTTACTTTCTTAAGAAATGGCTAGGCAAACAGAGTTGTAATGCCAATTTGAATAAGTGCGGTAGTAAAACCGGTAAGTGCACAAATTGCGGGAATGTAACGAAGTTCTTTACTTAATATTTTATTTACATATTCGGAAGAGATACCGGATATTTTATCCCTTACTAATCGTTCAATACCCAGTTCGGTTTTCATATTGCCGGCAAACTGTTTCATTACTTCGGGGAAAAGATTCTCCAATTCCTGCAGGAAGATTATTTTGAGTGAATCAATTGTTTTGTCACCAATGAACATGCTGATCATTGGCATTTGATCTTTCAATTTCACACGGAGAAAATTATCAATATGCGATTCAATCACAGGTCTTGCCTTTGAAAGATTGGAAGGATCAGCAATTTTTTGTTCAAGATTTAACGAAGAAAATTCCTGTACAACAAATTTGGAGATCCCCTCAGCGATAACAGGCTGACGTTTTGGCCAAACCTTGTATACGAGGAACCAGGTTGCCAGTTTGCCAATGCCCCAGCCGATCAGGGCAGCAATAAAGGGGAGAATAAACAGCCAGTAATTCATGTTCATAACAGAGAACGGGATAGTTAATAAAGAACATAAGGTATATAAAGTCCGCAGTGCCAGCAGCTACCGTAGAAACTTCATATACCTTATGGACAATTGGGGGTGACCAATGGGGCTCGAACCCACGACCCTCAGAACCACAATCTGATGCTCTAACCAACTGAGCTATGATCACCGTTTGCCTGCAAGTCTGCGAAAATTTGCAGGGAGCAAATAGGGCGCAAATATAGTCAAAATGAGACTTTTGGCAATTAAGAAATGAGAATATTGGGAAATTTTGAAATTGGGAAATTGGGAAATTTTTTTAAAAGGAGAAATCCCTATTTCCTCCTAAAAAGTGTAGCCATTCGGGTATAAGGCACAGCAGAATGAAATTTCCCAATTTCAAAATTTCAAAATCCCACTAAAACCGGGCACAGATATGGCAGTTAAGTTCCCCGAAAGATCTGCCTTGCCTTTCATCAAAAACAGTTGTTAAAAGCCGCTAAAGGCAAGAAATTCATGGTTTTTGCGTTATTTTTACGTATGCTCAATGCAGTAAAATATATATTGAATATGAAGCGTCTTCCCTTTATTTTGATGATGATCATGGCGGGCTTGTTCCTTGCCTTTCAAACGATGGGCACGGGCACAAAAACCCCTCCCGGCAAATATGAAGAGATCCTGAAACTCGTTGGGCAAATGCTGAGCCAGGCTCACTACAGTCCACAAGACATCAATGATGATTTCTCTAAAAAGATCTTTAAGAAATATATTGCTGATCTGGACCCCGAGAAGAACATGTTCCTTCAAAGCGATATGACTTCGCTAAAGAAGAGATATGAGGAAAACATCGATAATGAGATCAAGGGTGCACCAGCTGAATTCTTCCTTGCTTCTGGCAAGCTATTCAATAGCCGCATGGAAGAGGCTGCTGCCATTTGCAATGAGCTGCTTGCAAAACCATTCGATTTTACTATAGATGAAGAAGTTCAGCTTGATGGTGATAAACTGGATTTCCCCGCTAACTCAGCTGAAATGAAAGAGCGGTGGAGGAAAAAAGTAAAATACCTGGTACTGGAGCGTTATGCAGACCTTCTTGACACCCGTGAAAAGAATAAAGGCAAAGCAGATTTTGTAGCCAAGAGTGATGCTGAACTGGAAAAAGAAGCCCGCGAAAAGACTAAGAAAGTTACTGACCGGTTATTTGAGCGTTTCCGTTTTAAATTCAATGATGATGACAAGTTCAATGTGTTTGTTAATGCAATTACAACCACCATGGATCCTCACACAGAATTCTTCCCACCTGTAGATAAAAGATATTTCGATGAAGAAATGAGTGGCCGCTTCTTTGGTATCGGCGCTTCTCTCCAATATGATGATGGAAATATCAAAGTAAGCAGCATCCTGACCGGAAGCCCGGCCTGGAAATCTGGCGAATTACAGCCTGGTGATGTGATACAGAAAGTGGGGCAGGGGAAAGAAGAAGCCGTTGACCTTACTGGTTTTGGTGTAACTGATGCCGTGAAGATCATTCGCGGTAAAAAAGGAACTGAAGTAAAGCTTACCGTTAAGAAATCTGATGGATCTATAAAAACCATTTCGCTGATCAGAGATGAAATTGTGCAGGATGAAACTTTTGCACGTAGTGCAATTGTAAAAAATGGTAATTCAAAGATCGGCTATATATTCCTGCCTGAATTTTATGCAGACTTTGAGAATCCCAATGGCAACAGAAGTTATATTGATGTAGCCAAAGAAGTGATTAAACTGAAAGAGCAGAAAGTAGACGGAATTGTTATTGATCTTCGCAATAACGGCGGTGGTTCTTTATACGATGTAGTTCAAATGGCGGGATTATTCATAGAGGATGGTCCAATTGTTCAGGTTAAAGACAGAGATAACAAACCGAGTATATTGAAAGATAAAGATCGCTCTGTACTTTATTCCGGCCCGCTGGCTGTTATGGTGAATGAATTCAGTGCATCTGCCTCTGAAATATTCGCTGCAGCCATACAGGATTATGGCCGCGGAGTGATCATTGGAAGTACTTCAACTTATGGAAAGGGTACTGT
>CAMLGP010000216.1 GCA_946479535.1 uncultured Bacteroidota bacterium | reverse complement strand
TCCAATCTGCTTGGTGGAAGGTCCTGAGCCAGCATGCTTTTGCTAACGTCCAGGGCAATCACTACATCTATTCCCTTCCTTTGTGAAGTTTCGTCGGCAGCAGGCCTGCGCAGATTCATAACTGCCACCACCCCCAGGCCAAATGCGATGATCAGGAAGACTATTTTGAGAACAAATTTTTTATTGGAGTAAGAAGTGATCAGTGATTTGACGAGAGCAGGATCACCAATCCTTTTTTTGACTTTCTTTTTCCATCTCAACAGGAAAATAAATAGCAGAACAAGCAGCAATATGCCTCCTGTCAGCCAGATGAATTCGCTATGTTGAAACTGGAAACCCATTACGGAATTTTGGATTTTGGTACCGATAACTATCGGGATTGAAATTTTAATCTGATAACTATCGGCATAAAAGGCAAAAAGCACACCAATCAGCTCCCTTACATCCTGCCTTCAAAGAATCCCAGCTGTTTTAGTATGTCTTTCAGCAGTTTCATACGGACATTTACCATATCTATATTGGCATCCGTTGTTTCTATATTCAGGACAAAGAAATAGGGATGGTTATTCTCCACTATCCAGCCCAGTACCCAGCCAAGCTGCTTTCCCTCATACTGACCCCATCCTGTTTTATAGGAAAGCGAATAATTGCTATTATTTTCAAAAAGCATCGCACGCTTCACCTTCTCCTGATAGATTGGGAAAAATGGGAGCTGATGAAAATATAGTCGCTTAACCAGTCCCAATTGTTCATCAGGAATAATCTTTAACGAATTATCCAGCCAGAAACTGTCTATCCGGCCCGTTATTTTTTTTGAACCATAGCTCATTGAATCAAGCCAGTATTGCATGGTATCCTTTCCAATCCTGCGGGCCACTTCCTGGTAGTAAGGCACGGATGACACCCTGAATGCCTCATACATGGTCAGATCTTTGTCCCACTCGGGCCTTCTTTTAACGCTGTCCCATTTGATCACCATACTATCACCAGAAATCACCCCGGTTTGCAGGCCAATCAGTGAGTTCACTATCTTGAAGGTGGAGGCGGGAAGATAGCTGCTGTCCCGATACCTTGCCAGGTTATAAATAGTGAATTTGCCAGTTCCGTTATCCATCAGGGCAAAGCAACCATTCACCTTATTTTCAGTAAAATACTTTCCCAGGCTATCATCCTGGGTCACATTATTGGGAGTGCAATTAATGAGGAGGGGCAATAAGATCAGGTATAGGTAACGGCCTTTCATACAATGAGTTCAAATTTCTGCAAATGTAGGAACAGGAATGCCGTTAAATAAAAAAATCCCGGCGGGTGCCGGGATTTGTGTTTGCCTTGTCCAGGGGCAATTACATATAAAATCCGCCTTTCTGTTTATAATGTTTGTTTCCCTGACAGTCCCTTTTAACAGATCCGCAGGAGCTCAACATCATCATCATCACTGTTGCAGCCAACAGTCCAAGCATTAGCTTTTTCATTTAAAAACTTTAAATAGGGTCAATAAAATTGTTAGGGAAATTCAGAGGATCTGAATGATGAAATCCGAAAAAATTGCGGTAGAGTTAGATCATGCTTGTATAGAACGAAAATAATATCCAAAAATTATTCCACATAGCTTTTGCCATACTTATTTGGATAGGAAAAGCCCGATTTTATCAATAAAAGGCTTTGGCAGCAACGGATAATTACGAGCCCTTAAAGAATTACCCTTAATGAATGCGTATTGATGAGAAAACTACTATTTCAATACACCCAGTTCCTTACCAATTTTGGTGAAGGCAGCTATGGCCTTATCAAGATGGGGGCGCTCATGGGCAGCACTTAACTGTACCCTGATCCGTGCCTGGCCCTTAGCCACCACAGGGAAAAAGAAGCCAATTACATAGATCCCCTCTTCCAGCAGGCGTGCAGCCATAGTTTGTGCCAATACCGCATCATACAACATGATGGGAACTATGGGATGATCTCCTGGTTTGATATCAAAGCCTGCATCTGTCATTTTCTGGCGGAAATACTTTGTATTGCTTTCCAGCTTATCACGCAATTCAGTGGTCTCCGTTAGCATATCCAATACTGCAATAGAGGCACCCACAATAGATGGAGCCAGCGTATTGCTGAATAAATAGGGTCTTGATTTCTGACGTAGCATATCAATCACTTCTTTGCGTCCGGAGGTAAAACCTCCCGATGCTCCACCAAGGGCTTTTCCCAGTGTACCGGTAATAATATCGATCTTGCCCACTACGCCACGGTATTCATGAGTTCCTCTACCTGTCTTTCCCAAAAAACCGGAGGAATGACATTCATCAATCATGATCACCGCATCGTATTTACCCGCCAGCTCTACTATTTTATCCAGTTGAGCAATTGTCCCATCCATGCTGAATGAACCGTCAGTAACAATAATACGGCTTCTGCAACCGGCCGCCTCTTTCAGTTTGGCTTCCAGGTCTGTCATGTTATTGTGCTCATACCGGAAGCGCTGAGCCTTACATAATCTTACACCATCAATAATGGAAGCATGGTTTAATGCATCTGAAATAATAGCATCTTCCTCATTAAAGAGTGGTTCAAATACACCGCCATTTGCATCAAAGGCTGCAGCATAGAGTATGGTATCTTCCGTACCCAGAAAGGTTGAAATCTTCTGCTCCAGTTCTTTGTGAATATCCTGCGTTCCGCAGATAAAACGTACACTACTCATACCGTAGCCATGCGTTGCAATGGCTTTATTGGCTGCGGCAATCACTTTGGGATGAGAAGAGAGGCCCAGGTAATTGTTAGCACAAAAATTCAGGACTGTTTTGCCGTTTACGATGATCTCGGCTCCCTGGGGGCTGGTGATAACCCGTTCAGTTTTATAGAGGCCGGCCATTTTAATATCTTCTACTTCCCCGGCTATGCGGAGGGCAAATTTCTGGTTCATGCAAGTTGTGATTTGAGGCGCAAATATAAGCCTAACACGGCAAGGTTTCGGGTTAACACGAGAAGGGAGGATTGGCAGTTCACCGATGTTTTCAGGTGTTTCATTGGTCAAAAAACGCTTTTTGTCAACTAAGCCTTGCCTGATTTTCAGGCCAGTCTATCTTTGTGTAACATTGAGGAGCTGATCGTCGTCAAACTGTACATAACCACATAGGATGAAAAAGCGGAACATTTTAAGGACCTTATTCTTTTTACTGGCTATCACCGCCACCGTTTTGGCCTTTTCCATGATGGACAAGCCGGTGGCGGCAGATAGTGCCTGTAAAGAAAGCATGGAAGGCTGCCCCAAACAGCAGAAGGCTGGTACCATGATCATGGAGAACCTCTCCCGGCAGTTTTTCTCAAGCATTTGAGATTTCAGATTGTGAGGTAATGCAATTATAGCATACCCCCCTTTTACAATCTCCTGATTTTCATATAAGATACGTGGGTTCTCCCCGGGGATTATCTTTTTCGCATTGATTCCCAATTGATTCCACATTGATTCCGGGATGTCTCCCCGGATTCCGCGGAGGCAATGAGAAGGAATCCCGGTACCATTGGGGAGGAAATGACTTCTTACTTTATCTGTAACATTTCCCTAATCATAACCGTATAATTATAAATTCCAGGAGTTCGGAGTAATTTTATTGCCTTCTCCATTCCGGATTTGAACTGTTTATGACCGAGAAAGAATACAATGAATGTGTGACTACATACGCAGATAATGTGTATCGTTTCATCGTGAAAAACCTTCGACATGAAGAGGATGCCCGGGATATTGTGCAGACTGCTTTCGAAAAAATGTGGCGTAACCGGGCCGAGGTTGATGCCCTGCGGTCAAAATCCTATCTGTTTACCGTGGCTTACCACCAGATGATCGATCACATAAGAAAGGTGAAACGCATTCATTTGAAGGAAGAGTTCAATGAGAACTCAAAAGTGACGGACAAGCCAGGAAATAACCTGAAGAAGATCCTGGAAGAAGCACTGGGCCGTTTGAGTGAAACACAACGTTCCCTTGTACTTTTAAAGGATTATGAGGGATACAGCTACGAGGAAATAGGCCGGATAACCGGATTAAATGAGAGCCAGGTAAAAGTATACCTGCACAGGGCAAGGATCCAATTAAAGGATTTTTTAGTGAAACTGGAAAACGTAATCTAACTAATGACTATTAATCGCCATAACTACGAAGAGTTCTTTATCCTTTACCTGGATAATGAATTGAGCATTGGAGAGCGCAGGCAGGTAGAACTTTTTGTGCAACAGCATCCTGACCTTGGTGAAGAATTGCAGATGCTGCAGCAAACACGCCTGGATGTGGACGCTTCAATAGTATTTGAAGGAAAGGAATCGCTGATGCAATTACCCTCTTTGGAATTGATCAATTCTCATAATTACGAAGAATGGCTTGTTCAATATGTAGATAATGAGCTCAACAATGAGCAAAACGCTTCTGTTGAGATCTATGCCGCCAGTAATCCTGCGGCAGGTGGTGCGTTGGATATATTGCTTCAAACAAAATTGCAGCCTGATAATTCAATTACATTTTTCAATAAAGAATCACTCTATCGCAGAGAAGAACCTGTTCGTCGCATTGTGCCTGCAATGTGGTGGAGGATTGCGGCAGCTGTGTTATTGCTTATTGCGTTAACTGTTGGCGGGTTTACATTCTTTAAGAATAAAGGAACAACACCTGGTAAAGGTTTGGCAACAAATAAAGAAAGTCAAAAGAATACTGCACCGGCTTCTGTTGAAGAAAAGAAAGAGCCAGTTAAAGATCAATTGGCTGTTACTAATCCCAATTCTGATCAGTCAACGGAAGTACAGAGCAGCATCCAGAAAGAAGAACAGATCAACAGCCAGAAGAATAATGAACCGATTCTGGTTAAAAGGATTGAGCGTTCTACAAATCCTGTCAGGAAATCTGTAGAAGATGAAGTACCTGTAATAGCTTATGTAGATAATAACAGAAAGGGCAATGATCTTCCAGAACCTACGTACAATCCCAATATGAAGGGTGTACCAAATTCTCCGGAATTAATAGATATGAATAAATCCGGTTTAACAAATTCATTAGAAAATACTTCACATCCGCTTGTAACCTCTGCATCGCTTACTTCGTTAAAAAATACAGAGAATCCCGAAGAAGGGAATGAGCCTGAGAATAAAACAAAGTTCCGCGGATTGCTCCGGAAAATAACGCGGACATTTGAAAAGACCACCAACATTAAGGCAACCGATGAAGATGATCGTTTGCTGGTAGCAGGACTGGCGATCAGGCTGTAAAAACATTAATAAACTCAGTAAACAAATAAGTATGAAAAGGATTTTTATTCTATGTATGGCTTTGTGTGCAATGATGACCGGCTTTGCACAGACGGACAGTACCAAACAGCAAAAGCCTGATACCATCAAGATCGGCGGCATGGTCATCATTCGCGAACCTGGCAGTAAAGAAGACGATGGTAACAAGCATGGCAGAAACATTCAGATCAATACCCGCCGCAAAAGCAAAGATGCCAATGTAAGCACAAACTGGTGGATCTTTGATATTGGTTTTTCCAATTACAATGATAAAACTGATTATACAAGTGTAGCTGCACAGACTATTGCACCAGGCAGCAATGAAGACTGGTTTAAACTCCGCACAGGCAAATCAAGAAGCGTGAATATCTGGTTTGTGATGCAGAAATTAAATCTGGCAGATCATGTAGTAAATCTTAAGTACGGACTGGGCCTTGAATTGAACAATTATCACTTTGAAGACAGACGTATTGAATTCCATAAAAACCCAACGCTGTTCACTCAATCCTATTCCGGATTGCATAAAAACAAACTGGCTGCCGATTATCTTACAGCCCCTATAATGCTCAACTTTAATTTCACACCAAAGAGGGAAAATAATGAAAGCTTTGG
>CAMLGP010000215.1 GCA_946479535.1 uncultured Bacteroidota bacterium | reverse complement strand
GTTTCTCTACACGCTTTGATGCTGCATTGGATATGCGCATGGACCAGCGTCAATCAATCACGGCATTTGATGTAGTCAATACCTACTCTGAAGAAAAGCTCCATAAGCTTTTTGAGCAATACGGAGAAGTTACCAATGCCAAAACACTGGCTAAAACTATTGTTCAATTGCGGTCATCACTGCCTTCAGCAGGACTGAAAACAATAGATGCCTTTAAGAATGCGCTCCGGGGAATGGTAAAAGGAAATCCCAACAAGTACTTTGCTCAGGTTTTCCAGGCACTGCGTATTGAAGTGAATGATGAATTGGGTGCATTAAAAGAAATGCTCCAGCAGGTTCCCTCCCTGCTGAAGCCAGGCGGCAGAATAGCGATCATCACTTTTCATTCTCTTGAGGATAGACTGGTTAAGAATTTCTTTCGTCGTGGTTCATTCGATGAGCCGGATCAAAATCCTTTTGTCAATACCGAACCGGTTAATGAACTGGAGGTAATAACAAAAAAGCCAATCATCGCATCGGAGAAGGAAACCAGGGAGAATTCAAGAGCAAGAAGTGCAAAGTTGAGGATCGCCGAAAAGAGGCAGGGGAATGAAAAAAAAAGGACCAGAAATAAAACTCAAACAGAATAGAATAAACAAACGGAATGAAAGACCAGGAAACACAGGACATCAATCAGCAACAAGAAATAAAACAGGAGCCTGTATTGCAAGGATGGAAGAAATGGCTGAACTATCAATCTGTTGTTAAGCAAATCCCCTTCTTTCTGTTTCTCACATTGCTGGCTGTTATATATATATATAATGGTCATTATGCAGACAAGACCACCCGCAACATCAACCGGACCGCCAGGGAAGTAAAAGAATTACAGCATGAATACAAGACTGTAAAAGGAGAGGTTATGTTCAGGAGCAAACAGAGTGAGCTGGTTAAAGCGGTGGAACCTCTGGGATTAAAAGAATTGACACAGTCGCCAGCGGTACTTACTGCACCCGCAGGCAATCAATAATAGGCAGAGCAGTAGAGAAGGTTACAAAACAACTAAACGCAGGGGCATTGGAAGTAAGGCGCGACATATTGTGGAGGGTATATTTCAGTTTTCTCGGCATGGTACTGCTGAGCCTGATAGTCCTCGGCAAAGCCTTCTACATCCAGCGCTTCCAGGGAAGTTACTGGCGAAGCATGAGCGATAGTCTCCATCAGCGTATTGTGGAACTGGATGCAGAAAGAGGTACTATTTACAGTGAAGACGGACAAATGCTGAGCACTTCCATCCCGGAATTTGACATATATATGGATTTTGTAGCAGATGGATTACGTAATAAGAACGGAAAGATCTTTAGACAAAATATAGATTCATTCAGTATTTCTTTGGCAGGATATTTTAAGGATAAAACAGCCTCACAGTATAAAAAAGAATTACAGGAAGGATATAAAAAGAAGAACCGGTACTACCTCCTTAAGAAAAAATTGTCATTCGAAGAATACAAAGCCTTCCGTGCATTTCCATTAGCTAAACTGGGAAGAAATAAAAGTGGCGTGATTGTGGAAGAAAGTAGCAAAAGACTTTCTCCCTTCGGGTTACTTGCAAACCGGACTATCGGTTTATCACGCGAACATATTTCAAGCAACGGATTGGTTAAGAAAATGAATGTGGGTCTTGAAAGAACTTATGATACGCTACTAACTGGTACAAGGGGGCAACGGCTGGTAAGATATGTTGCTGGAGGAGCAATACCTGTGGAAGGATTCCAGGTTGAGCCTGAAAATGGAAAAGATGTATTCACCACACTTGATGTAAATATCCAGGATATAGCAGAAACCGCCTTGCTGAAGATGATGGACTCCGTGAAACCAGAATATGGCACCTGCATAGTGATGGAAACAAAAACAGGCAAGATCAAGGCTATGGCAAATCTTGGCCGCAGGCCGGATGGCAGTTACTGGGAAGATGATAATTATGCATTGAGAGTAACAGAACCGGGATCCACCATCAAACTGGTTACACTACTTGCGATTCTCGATAAGGGAAGCAGTTCTTTGAATGATAAAGTGGAAGTAGGATCAGCAGGAAGAATGGTGGTGGGACCAAGGGTGATCAATGATGCAGAGCAGGCACCCAAATCAGTATTAACGGTTAAGGAATGTTTTGCGCATAGTTCAAATGTTGGAATGGGCAAACTGGCTTACAAAGCCTTTGCTCAAAATCCCAAAGAGTTCAGGGATTACCTCCACAAATATCACATGGATGTGCGTTCTGGAATTGACCTGTCAAATCTTCCAAGGCCTCAGCTGGCTCCATTGGATAAAGATCATGGTGGTTTGATGAATATGATCACAATGAGTTTCGGTTATGCCCTCCAGGTTAGCCCATTGCATACGCTTACATTATATAATGCAATTGCAAATAATGGCGTGATGGTGAAACCTTACCTGGTCAACAGCATACGCCAGGATGGAGTTATTGCCAGGCAGTTTGAACCTGAAATACTTGAACAGAGCATTGCAAAGCCGGCAGTGATCAATGAAGCGAAGGAAAGTATGGAAATGGTGATTACTGAAGGAAAAGGACGTCCGGCATTCAAGAATATGCCCTTCATGGTAGCAGGGAAAACAGGAACGGCGCATGTAGCAGATGGTAATTTAAAATACAATGATATGGTGTACCAGGCCTCATTTGTTGGATACTTTCCTGCCAATGATCCACAATACTCCTGCATTGTAGTGATTCGCACAAGGCCTCATGCTGCTTTGCATTATGGCGGACAGCTTGCAGCACCCGTTTTTAGAGAAGTGGCTACCAAGCTATATGCGATGTATGTGGACCAGAAGCAGCCGGCTATGTATGCTTCCCGTAAAGACAGTTCTTCTTACTTCTATGCAGGTAATACAACTGATATTAAAAATGTATATGGAACGCTAAAGATGCAGTATGCAGATTCAGCAGTAAAAGGAGAGTGGAGTAATGTTTATGCGGCTAACTATCAGCCGGTGATCAAATCCAGTGCGGTTAGTAATAAAGTAATGCCCAATGTGCGGGGCATGGGATTGAGAGATGCGTTGTACCTGCTGGAAACAATTGGGGTGAAAGTAAATGTGAAAGGAAAAGGAAAAGTAATGGCCCAGTCAATAGCACCCGGTACTGCCTTGCAGAAAGGAATATCGGTAATGCTGGAACTGAGTTAGATCGATAAAAAAGATTATTGACAAACGTGTTATTGCGCGACGTACTATATAAAGTGGCCATCAGGTCTGTAGCCGGCAGTACTGACACGGAAGTTAAAGATATCCAGATCGATTCCCGGAAAGTGAGACCAGGCAGTTTGTTTATCGCGGTGAAGGGGACGGGAACAGACGGTCATCAGTTCATTGATAAAGCATTGGAAAATGGGGCTTCGGTTATTGTGTGCGAAAAAATACCGGCTCCCGATAGCTATCGGGATGGGGACACTCACAATAGGATTAATCCCGATGACTATCGGGAAGTGGTATATGTGCAGGTGGAAAATAGTGCAGCGGCATCAGGTTATATCGCGCATAATTTTTTTGGACAGCCAACAGAGAAAATAAAACTGGTGGGTGTAACGGGAACTAACGGAAAGACCACCATTGCCACTTTATTATATAAGCTCTTTACAGCATTGGGATATTCCTGTGGATTGATCAGTACAGTGCAGAATATGATTGGGGATAGGGTACTGGAGGCTACGCATACTACACCAGATGCAGTTAGTCTGAACCGGTTGTTGGGTCAAATGGCAGAAGGCGGCGTTACACATGCCTTCATGGAAGTGAGTTCACATGCCGTTCACCAGCACCGGATCGCCGGTTTGCAATTCACAGGAGGAATATTTAGCAATATCACCCATGATCACCTGGATTATCACAAAACGTTTGATGAATATATCCGGGTAAAGAAGTCCTTCTTTGATTCATTGCCTTCAAACGCTTTTGCGCTAAGCAATGCGGATGACAGAAGAGGGATGGTGATGTTGCAGAATACCCAGGCAAGAAAATATTTATACAGCCTCAAGATGATGGCTGAATATAAAGGAAAGATCATTGAAAATAGTTTGTCGGGTTTGGTCATGATCATCAACGACCAGGAAGTTCATTTCCGTTTGATCGGTGAGTTCAATGCCTACAATCTGCTGGCAGTTTTTGGAGCAGCCATGTGTATGAAGGAAGACAAGCACGAGGTATTGAGATGCCTCAGTGTGTTGACCGGTGCAGAAGGAAGGTTTGAATACATGATATCACCAAAGGATAAGGTGATCGCCATCGTGGATTATGCACATACACCAGATGCATTGCTGAATGTGCTGGCCACGATCAAAAAACTGAAGAAAGGATTTGAACAGGTGATAACGGTTGTGGGATGTGGTGGTGACAGGGACAAGACCAAGCGACCGGTGATGGCTGAAGTAGCGGTAGAGTATAGTGACAGAGTGATTCTCACCAGTGATAATCCCCGGAGTGAAGATCCGGCCGAGATCATTCGTGATATGGAAAAGGGATTACCGGTAGCTGCGAAAAGAAAATACCTGGCGATCGTTGATCGAAAGGAAGCCATCAAGACTGCTATCAGTCTGGCAAAACCGGACGACATACTATTAATAGCAGGGAAAGGACATGAGAAGTACCAGGAGATAAAAGGTGTGAAACACCATTTTGATGATAAGGAAGTTGTGACAGCGATGTTTGAAGAGTTGGATCGATAGTTATCGGGAGTCAGGAAAAAAGGTGAAACAGTTTCGATATTCATCGGGATTCAGGGAAAAAATAACCCCGACGAAGTCGGATAGATAATATAAAAAGATTACTTGGACGGTAATCAATAAAAACCAAAGGCCAGATGCTTTTTCATTTATTTGAATGGTTTAAGCAGCAGAACATTAAGTTCCCGGGAAGTGCATTGTTTACATTTATCACTTTCCGGGTACTACTGGCCATGTTATTGGCTTTGGTCATTTCCATGTTGTTTGGAAGAAGAGTGATCTGGTTTTTGAGAAGAAAGCAGGTGGGAGAGAGTGTGCGTGATCTTGGGCTGGCTGGGGAGCAGACCAAGAAAGGGACACCAACCATGGGAGGAGTTATCATCATTCTTGCCATTTTGATCCCCACTTTATTACTCGCAAACCTGACAACTGTATATATAATTATAATGGTGATTGCCACTGTGTGGCTGGGTCTCATCGGGTTTCTGGATGACTATTTAAAACTAAGGGCAAAAAAAATAGCCCAGGAGCAGGGAGTTGCTTACAAAAAGGGTGATAAGGACGGTCTGGCCGGATGGTTCAAGATATTAGGGCAGGTGGGAATTGGGATTATGATAGGATCAGTTCTTTATTTTAATAGTAATGTAAAGATCTGGCGTGAATTTATTGGTAAACCAACGGCAGCAGACACAACAGTATTTGCCAAAACGGTGAATGGAAAAGCAAAATATTTCACTGAATCAAAAGTTCCCATCACTACCATTCCTTTTGTAAAGAACCATGAGTTCAACTATTCAAAATTATTGCCGTCTGGTCTAAGAGGACTGACATGGCTTCTCTATATCCTGGTGGTGATCATCATCATCACTGCAGTCTCAAATGGGGCCAATATCACGGATGGCCTGGATGGATTATGCACGGGAACCTCGGCATTGATAGGGGTCTTGCTAGGCATATTCGCTTATTGCAGTGGCAACCTTGTCTTTGCGGATTACCTGAATATCATGTATATCCCCAACCTGGGAGAGCTGTCAATATTCATTGCAGCCATGATCGGAGCCTGTATTGGATTCTTATGGTTCAATTCCTATCCGGCGCAGGTATTTATGGGAGATACCGGAAGTCTAACACTGGGAGGAATTATTGCAGCAATTGCAATAATAGTACAC
>CAMLGP010000214.1 GCA_946479535.1 uncultured Bacteroidota bacterium | reverse complement strand
TGGTTGATCTTACCCATTTGAACAGTTCCACTTTATCCTATTTACTCATTATACGCTAAATACATTACTATGCATTTTACGAAAGACGATCTATTGGGCAAACATTACTCCTGGAATCCACAGAATGGCGCAACTACACTTACCGGGCAACCCAGCCGCCGGTGATTTGACCGGTTTAATGGCGATCAGGTATTGTTCATCATTAATTCATACGCATCGCTAGTAGAAAAATTCACACTGGACGAAGCCAGAAGAATGGAAGAGTTGATAACAGATTATCTCCCCCTGGGAATTAAAAGTGAAATGTCTGTGTTCAACTGGCTGAGGGAAACTTCTGTAAAACCTGCTCTGGCGTAAATGCGTTTAGAAATATCTTATAAAAAATATTTATCCCTTACACCTTCTTCTATTGCGAAAATTGTTTGAAACTATGCGAAAAAAAAGGCCATTGAGTTAACCTCAATGGCCCGGCTTTCGCCGCAGATATTTCTAATGGATACAGCCCGGTTACGCGATAATAACCGAAGGCTTCCATGATTGATCTGTAGATGTCATGAATACCTCCTTTTCTTTGGTGAGTAACGAATTTACGAAAAATGTTCTTACCTGTTTCAATTCTGCACCATCAGTTTTTCTGTTCTGATCAGTTTTCCTCTATCGTCTGTTACTTTTAACACATATATACCATTTGCCAATCCACCTGTCTCAATCTTTGTTGCCAGATGCGTTGTGAACTGTTTTTTCAATATTCTTCCGTTCATATCAATAATTTGTATTACACGATTTACTCCCGCCTTATAGTTGTAAACGATCACAAATGACCTGGCTGGGTTGGGATAGACATCCAGGCTCCTGTCACTGATATTTTCCTGAATAGTATTGCCAATAGTTACCAGATCGTTAGTTGAACGCATTGCGGGACCTGAATAGGTAAATTCCAAAATGCTTCCAGGATTGGCCGGAGTTTGTGTTACACCTCCTGTTGGACCAGAAGTAGCACCACTTGAATCACATGCTACATATATTTTAAGACCATCAGGAGATACTACTACATCACGGAAACGGCCTTTGCCACGGAAATAGTTGATAGTATCTGAAATAATTGTCTGTCCATCATTGCTTAATTTGAAACGGATAATAGTTCCACCTTTCAAGGTAGTAACCAGTAATGAATTTTGCCAGCCTGGTATTGCGGTACTGCCATAAAAATCCGTTCCGGATGGAGCCATCGAGGGCCAGGTAAGATTATCTGTGCCTTCCTGTGGAGGATTAGCTGAAGGATAAATGGACCGAAGCGGTTGCTTTGCATTCAATGTAGCGCAATTAGTTTGCTCACTCACCACTGCAAATCCACCTATAGTCCTTCCATTATAATTACCATCACAGAAGCCAGACACCTGGGGCCAACCATAATTGCGGCCTACTTCAATAGTATTGATCTCATCATCACTATAAGGCCCGTGCTCTGAACTATATAAAATATCTACCCCATTCACATTCCCCCAAACCAGGCCCTGCGGATTGCGATGGCCAAAAGTGTAAACAGCCGTTTTTTGTCCGGCATTGCTGAATGGATTATCAGTTGGGATCCAGGAACCTCCGGTGAGTTCAGTGTTCAGGCGCAGGATCTTTCCTTCATAAACATTCAGGTTTTGGGCGTTATTGGTGCGACTTGCATTATCAAATTGTCCTGCACCCATATCCCCTACCGAGTAATACAATTTAAGGTCTGGGCCAATGGCCAGTCGTGCTGAATTATGATCATTACTTCCCGGGATATCTTCCAGAACGGTTACCGGGGATTCAAGCACTTTGGTTCCGAAATTATAAGTGTATCGCTCAATTCTTGTTTTTCGTACCGTGTTGCTGACCGATTGATAGGTGTAAGATATATATACATAAGGCTTGCCACTCAGGAATTGCGGATGCAAAGCAAGGCCTAACAAACCATCCTGTCCACCAACATTAACAAATTTGGAACCCAATGTCAAAACGGTAGTCTTTATTCCTGTTGAAGGAACAACATAACTGACCTTGCCTGCAAACCTTTCTGTATACCAGAGATTATTATCTGGTCCATACACAAGATCATGCGGCATACGCTGATTGGATATAACCGTACGCTGAGTGAATGTTTCCAGTCCGGGTTGCGTTTGCAAAGTAGTTGCAGTAACTGAATTGCTATTGGCAGATAAATTACCGGCAGCATCTTTAGCTTTCACATAGAAACCATAAGTAGTAAGAGCAGTAAGACCAGTAGCCGTATAAGAAGTTCCGGTTATATTGGATGGGTTGATCTTGACTCCGTCACGATACACATCATACCCTGCAACACTAATATTATCTGTAGCTGCCACCCAGTTCAACATAATTGTTGTTTGGGTTATACTGGAAGCCACAAGATTTCCGGGTGCAGATGGCGCCTGATTATCCGGAATTGATGATATAAGATTGCTGCCCGGTATTACTTCACTGGGAGCCGAGGTTGCCTGGCCAGGTTTGGCCCAGCCCACTGCCAAATTATCTCCCTGAGTACCTTCCTTCATCAATGCTTCTACATAGTACAACTGACCTGCAGTTAAGGTAATGGCCGCTGACTTCTGTGTAGCATATTTGTTCCATTCCCTGGAATTTGTCCACTGTGTGTGATAGGCGATCTTCACTTTATTGGCAGAGCTACCTGTAGTGCTTAGCCAGAGTTCTGAATTGTCATCACTCGCGATCCAGAAAGTATAGGACCCAGTTGTTGGTGGACAGATATAGCCATACACCCTCATTCCATAATTATCAAACGCATTGCTGGGGATTTCGAAGCTCGGCAGTGTTCCTGTTGCAGTTGGGTTATTAGGATAATTGGCATTGGAGGTGAGGTTGCTGACCGATGTGCCGCTGATATTATTGAAGCGGGCAAAATTAATAGCACCTGTGCCGGTACAGACAGAAGCAGCTGTGGTAGTAACATTGATGGTATTGCTGTTAGGCGATAAATTGCCTGCAGCATCCCTTGCTACCACATAAAAACTATAACTGGTAACAGCCGTAAGACCTGTAAGATTATAAGATAATCCGTTTACCGGAGTTACATTGACCTTGTTATCATTCTGGTATACATCATAGCCTGTAACAGCAACATTATCCGCTGCTGCAGACCAGGTAAGTGTGAGTGTAGTTGCTGTTACTGCTGAAGCTGCAAGATTTGCTGCTGCTGTTGGAGCCTGCGTATCAGGAGTTGTAATATTAAGTGTATTGCTATTGGCGGAGATATTTCCTGCAACGTCAAATGCCTTTACATAAAAACCATAACTGGTGGCATTGGTCAATCCGCTTACATTATAACTTGTGCCAGTAACAGGCACACTATTGATCTTTACATTATTCTGGTAAACATCATAACCGGCTACACCCACATTGTCCGTTGAGGCTGTCCAGTTCAGGATCAATGAAGTTCCTGTGACTGCTACTGCAGATAGACTGGAAGGCGCAGAAGGTGCCTGCAAATCCGGCGCTTCTGTGGTTGTTACATCAATAGAATCGCTTACAGCACTGTTCCCAGCCTGATCAAGTGCAACTACGTATACAGGATAGGTAGTCAATTCAGTTAACCCTGTAACGGTATAATTGGTTCCTGTGATCTGTGAGCCGTTTACTTTACTGCCATTTACGAACACATTATATCCGGTGACTCCAATATTATCAGTAGCCGCATCCCAGCTTAGATTAAATGAATTATAACTTATTGCTGTTGCAGCCACGTTAGCAGGAGCAGTTGGCGGTTCTGTATCCGGCGTTTGCGTAGTTGGGTTGATTACATTACTACTCCCGGAAATATTATTTGCCGCGTCACGTGCCACTACATAATAGGAATAAGTTGTAGAAGGAGCAAGCCCGGTGACTGAATAATTTGTTACAGTTACCGGAGAGGCATTGATCTTTACATTGTCCTGGAATATGTCATAACCTGTAACAGCTATATTATCAGTTGAAGCGGTCCATGTCAGTGACAGGGAAGTTTGCATAATATTAGAAGCAGCCAAGTTGGTTGGATCAGAAGGAGCCTGAGTATCTGGATTAACCAGTAGCAGGTCTCCAAAATTTCTTGGATACCGCCAGTTATCATTATCACCATTCCACATAATTTGTGATTCCCTGGCTCCTCCATTATCATCATCGTCTGCGGCAACATCAAAACCAATGCGCAGATTCACTGCAGGATTGCTGATCCCGATATTACTCCAGGGTATGGCCAGCTCAACTGCATAACCACCGGTAATTGCGCTCCATGCATGCAGAACTCCGGTAGTCTTGTTAAGTCGCTCCCAGAGAGTGGAGGAATTCCATCCTTTTGCAAACTGTCGGTCATTGGTACCATAACTGGTACCTCCATTATTATCTGCATCAATATAAAGTTCAACGGCATCATCATCCCAGTCATTCTGGGAATCATTGAACAGGTTGGCATCTGTGACTGTAAAAGCCACATAGAGATAAGTGGTGTTCCATAGGGCTCCAAACATGACTACATTGTTTGGAGTGCCAATAATTGTTTTGGAAACATTCGTGGTCACCTGGCCCTGCCAGGCGGTCTCATTTGGATTGCCATCAATGGTGAGATTGGTGGTAATTTTCTTTGCATTGTACGTAGGGGTCTGTGAATAGCAGGCAGTAGCGATCAGGATGGCTACAAAAGCTAGCAAGCTCTGTCTCATAAAAAGGGGAGTTTTAGGTTCGTGATATGATATGAATATAAAGGAAATAGGTTATGTATAAGTTGTTTAACTCCACAATTGTAACTTTTAAGTTAATTATGTTACTGCGCCTAAGCGTTAACCCTTAAAATCAGGGTATTCCCGGATGGAATTGATGTATTTTATATGTACCATCTACAATAGGGGAAGACTGTTATGGTCTGAGTGGGAATTGCTGGTTTACGAACATTACTTTCTTAATACTGGATAGATCATTGATGTTGCGTCAGGCAAATATCTGTTTCAATTCCTCATCGTATTGGCGATTTTTTAATAATCACAGGCCCATTAATTGATTAATTTCACAATCTGTTTCGTGCCAACCTTTAGTAAACATATCATAGGCTTACTCATTACCGGGCTTTTGCTGCTATTGGGCAGTCCGGCTTTTTCTCAAACAGCAGCCCCACGGCCTCAATTTGTTGATTCCATCAAAGTTCATTTCCTATACGGATCGAGACCATTCACCAGGTACAAAAAAACGGAGCGTAAATGGTTTGGAGGAGTGTTGGGCGGACATGTAGGAATTGAAACAGACAGCGGCCATATTTTGAATTTCAGGATGAATGGCAATTTCCATTTATTGACCAACAAAAATAATAAGCATAGCCGGTTTGATGATCTGGACTATACTGATTTCTATTCCATTTTCGGAAGTGATCCGGATAGTATTAAAAGAGCCATCGTTACCATTCCAATTACCAGGTGGCAAAGGGAGAAACTGGACAGCATAAATGCCCAATACCTGGAGGATTGTCCTTATGATTATGCATTGGTGGGGATGCGCTGTAGTGCGGCGGCTTATGAAATACTTGGTCAGTTAGGAATTATGAAAAATTATACTCACCGGAAAACCTACTGGAAAATATTCTACCCAATGAAGTTACGCCGGCGTGTACTGGAAAAGGCTGGCGAAAATAACTGGACTGTAGACAGGCAGGAAGGAACTTTGAGAAGGAAATGGGAGAAACATTAAAAGAAAATTTATCTTCTTTTTAAGCCTAAAAAACTTTTGAGTCCATCTTTAAGGATGTCGATCACCATCTCTCTTTCCATATTCATTATAACAGTAAACAGGATCATCATAGGGTTTGGATTGGAGTTGAAATTATAACCCAAAGGAACCACAATCCATTGCCTGCTGAAATAGA
>CAMLGP010000213.1 GCA_946479535.1 uncultured Bacteroidota bacterium | reverse complement strand
AGACTCCTATTCAAAGGAGGAGATAGAAGAAACCAACTGGAACCAGGTTTGGGAATCTAATTTTCAACCGGTAACAGTTGATGAATATGTTTCCATTCGCGCTCATTTTCACCAACCAATAAAAGGAGTGAGGCATGAGATCATCATCACTCCCAAAATGAGTTTTGGGACCGGGCATCATGCTACCACATATATGATGATCCAGATGATGGAATCAATCCCAATGGAAGGAAGATCAATGCTGGATTTTGGTACTGGTACCGGTGTGCTTGCAATACTGGCCAGTAAGTCAGGCGCAGCACCTGTAATTGCAATTGACAATGACGATTGGAGCATAGCCAATGCACGGGAAAATATCCTGCAGAACAATTGCGCCTCCGTTATTCTTAAAAAAGGGGATACTGCCAGGCTGAACCTGGTCTTTGATATCATTCTGGCCAATATCAATAAGAATGTGATTCTCGATAATTTTGCCTCTCTGGTAAAACAACTTGACCTCGCTGGCGTTCTGGTATTGAGCGGGCTTTTAACCAGTGATGAGCCGGAAATTCTGATTAGGGCGCAGGAGCAGGGGTTAACCCTTAACCAACGCTTGACAAAAGATAACTGGCTGGCTTTGAAGCTTTCGCGAAAATAAATTCGTACACATGTTAAATTAAGGTTACTTAGAAATAGAATTTTTACTATTTTTACAGTCCAACCTCAACCCCAAGATTCTATGAATGAGCTCCTGCTCGTTATTTTAGCATATCTGATCGGCAGTGTTCCCACCTCGGTTTGGGTGAGTCAATATTTTTTTGATATTGATATTCGTGAATATGGCAGCGGCAATGCCGGTGCTACCAACACTTATAGAGTTTTAGGTCCTAAATGGGGAACTACCGTGATGCTGGTTGACATGCTCAAAGGTATTGTTGCCGTAAAGCTTGCCCTACTTCTTCCCCAATATGCAGACAGTGATACACGATTCCAGAATCTCCAGGTTGTACTGGGTCTGGCTGCTGTTATCGGTCACGTTTTCCCAATATGGGCAGATTTCAGAGGTGGTAAAGGAGTGGCTACGCTGTTTGGATTAGTACTGGGAGTATCGCCCATAACAGCATTATGTTGTTCAGGAGTGTTTCTGCTTGTACTTTACCTTACCCGGTTTGTATCATTAAGTTCAATTTTTGCCAGTATAGCTTTCCCTGTTTTCATTCTTATCATCTTTAATTTTCAGAATGACACCTACCGTGTATTTGCCATTGCGGTAGCGTTGATGGTGATACTTACGCACCAGAAAAACATTGGCCGTCTCTTTAAAGGAAGCGAAAGCAAGGTGCCAATCCTTAAGCACCGAGACCGCCGCCGTCAGCGCCGTCGGGAAAATGCCTCGTAAAGCCTCTACCTGAAGTCCCCAGCCACGTTAAAATCTTATCTTTCCGTCCGAAAATGAAGGGCAATACCCTGTATTTGGTACAATCATTGAAATTTAGATATATAAAACATACCATGATGCGTAGACTAATTTCATTCATAGCATTGGCAGTTGTTCTTAATGCCTGTTCCAAAAATCCGATCACTGGCCGTAGTCAATTGAAGCTCCTTCCGGAATCACAGCTTCAATCAATGGCTACCACTCAATACCAGGAGTTCCTTTCAACCAATAAGGTAATATCTGCCTCGGGTAATCGCGATGCGGAAATGGTAGTAAGGGTAGGGCAGCGTGTAACAAAAGCAGTACAGGATTTCTTTGCACAGAACGGAAGGGCCCAGGACCTGGAAGGGTACAAGTGGGAATATAAACTGGTGGACAGTAAGGAAGTAAATGCCTGGTGTATGCCGGGTGGTAAAATAGTAGTGTATACAGGATTGTTGCCGATAACCCAGAATGAGGCTGCATTGGCAGCTGTTATGGGGCACGAGGTTTCCCATGCGGTATTCAATCATGGAAACGAAAGGATGAGCCAGAGTTTGGGTGCAGAAGCTGTAGGAACCGGTTTGCAGGTAGCATTGGCAAATAAGCCGGCAGCCACGCAGCAGTTATTTATGGGGGCATTTGGAGCTGGTGCCCAGTTGGGAGTATTGCTGCCATTTTCAAGGAAACATGAGCTGGAAGCTGACCATTATGGGCTGATCTTTGCCGCCATGGCGGGATATAACCCACAGGAAGCCATTAACTTATGGCAGAGAATGGAGGCAGCATCCAACGGACAATCCCCACCAGAATTCCTAAGTACACACCCAGCAGAGGGACATCGTATTGAACAACTTCAAAAATACATGCCTGAAGCTTTAAAATATTATAAGCCAGTTAGCAAATAATATTGATATTATTCAAGAAATCCTGTTCCTCCATTGGGGTGACAGGATTTTTTCTTTCCTGACCGCCTGTTTTTCAATGATTTTTAGTATTTTTGCACTCCCGAAAATGAGAACTCCGCCAATGGGCACCCCCTTCCAAAAAGCGGGTGTAGTTGCCGGAAACCCTTAAAATTCCTTCAAAATATGTCACAAACAGTTTTCGAAAAGTTACAATTGGCAGATGAGAAGAATCTTTTAATCCAGGGTTTGCCCTCCTCAATTGAAAAGCAGTTCAGCAAGTTATCTTTCGCAAAAAACATGACCCCGCTTTTAAAAAGCAGAAAAATCGATTTCGCCCTGGTATTTGCAGTTAACGAAAACCAGCTTAACGGGATCCTTAATGATGTCATGCCTTCTCTGAAAGATGGCTCCAAGTTCTGGATCGCTTATCCCAAAACAACTTCCAAGATCGCTACCGACTTGAACCGCGAATGCAGCTGGAACAGGCTTGCCTGTGCTGGTTATGAAAGCATTGAGCGGGTTGAGCTTGACCACGTTTGGAGTGCAATGCGCTTTGTGGCCGGTGAAAATCTTAGGAGTGATGATGCACCTGTAACCCGTAAACGCCAGGCAACAGCGCTGGCTGACTAATCTATCGTCCGAAAATTCTTGTTAGGTTTGCCGTATTATATACGGCAAACTTTTTTTTATGCCCTACCTGAATGTGGAGATCAAGGCTCACTGCCAAAACCCGGAATACATCCGCGAGTATTTTAAAAATTACCCAGCCAGTTTTAAAGGAGTAGATGAACAGACGGATACTTATTTCAATAGCCCGAAAGGAAGATTGAAATTAAGGGAAGGGAATATTGAAAATAACCTGATCTATTATGAGAGGGAAAACAAACCAGGACTCAAACAATCTCATTTTCAACTGGTAAAGGTGGAAGATGCCAAAGGATTGAAGCAGGTGTTAACTGAATCAATGGGAGTAAAGGTTATAGTAAAGAAAAGGAGAGAGATCTATTATATAGATAATGTAAAATTTCATATTGATGAAGTGCCAGGGCTTGGATCATTTATGGAGATAGAAGCGGGGAATATATTGGTGGATTTATCAAAGGAGAAACTGCAGGAGCAATGTGATTTTTATATGAAGGAGTTTGGTATAAGCAGTGAAGATATCATAGATGTTTCTTACAGTGATATGCTTCTTGAAAAGTTTGAAAAAACGCTACACACTTAATATTTAAATAAGCGCTTATAATTTGGTAGTGGACAGAGTGCAGGGGTAGGTTTGTGGGATGGAAAATTATAATGAGGATGATGAAGAGTTGATAGTGCGGGAGCCGCTTGCAGCTTATGGTAAAGAATTATTTACTGTAGAGGAATATCTTGAGTATGAAAATGCCTCACAGGAAAAGCACGAGTATTACAAAGGTGAGGTATTCCGAATGGCAGTTGTAACCAATGATCACTGCCGAATTGCCCAGAATTTGTTAATAGAACTGGTAAATGGTCTTAAAAAATCTGAATACCAACCATGGAGTTCAGGCAAAAGGTTACATATTCCATCTAATTCCTTTTTTACATATGCTGATTTGACCGTTGCCCGCACGGGCGATTTACCTGATTATGAATTAGGAGCTTCGTTACCCAGAGTAATAATAGAAGTCCTTTCAAAAGCTACTAGGGAATATGATCGCGGATCGAAGTTTGAACTCTATAAAGATATTTCCAGTTTCCAGGAATATATTCTGGTTGATTCGCAAAAACTTGCTGTTGATATCTATCGAAGAACTGAAGAAAATAAATGGGAATTGCAGCAATACACCAGAAGGAACAGATCAATCGAAATCAAATCGTTTAATCTTAAATTATCTTTCAAAAAAATCTATGACGATGTTCAGTTTAATGATTATATAGGTATTCCACCTGTACATATTGCTGATCTGTTAGAACGTGAGCCTATGATCATTAATTTCGAAAATCAGTTTTCCATTAAGGAATATCTTGAATATCAAAAGGATTCTCCTGCAAAACATGAATATTATAAGGGTGAGATATATGCAATGGCAGGTGGAAGTGGTAATCATGTTTTTATAGCCCGAAATCTGCTTGGCAGTTTAATAATAGCTTTAAAAAACTCACCCTGCCAGCCTGTTGGGTCTGACTATTTGTTGCATATTCCATCTAATACTTTATTTACCTATCCTGACATTACGGTTCTTTGTAAGGAAACTTGTCTGGATTCTGAAGAAGGTGCTTCCTTGCCTAAAGTAATTATAGAAGTACTTTCCCCGTCCACAAGAAAATATGATCGTGGCAAAAAATTTGAACTATATAAAGATATTCCAACGTTTCAGGAATATATTCTGGTTGATTCCCAGAAAGCTGCTATTGATATTTATCGAAAAACAGAAAAAAACACCTGGAAGTTACAGGAATATGCTCCAAAAGATCATTCAATAGAAATAAGGTCACTTGGCCTTAGCATTTCATTCAAAGAGATTTATGATATCATCCAGTTTGAAGAAAATCCAGGTAATTCAATCTTGCAACCTGTAAAAAATAAAATCCAGCGAGCATAGGGATCAAAGGGACATCATATTTGTCCGACTAGGGATCCGAGGACTCCAGAAGGTAATCTTGCCATAGGTTTAAGGTTAATTGAACACGTAATGTAGCCGAGTTTGAGAGGATAAAAAATAGGGGTTAATATATAGGAAACATAGTTTAAAGCTGGATTAAACAGAGGGACCATCCCTCTTTTATCCGTCTTTCATCCGAGTTTCATCCGTCTTTCATCCGTGTTTGAGTCGACTACAACTAGAATCAAGGTTATCTCAGATAGCCCTGCAACTAAAGAATGTTCGATGGTAAAGGATTGGGGGAAACAGAAATCTATCAACTGGATTCTGTTTTAGATTTTCTTCAGGATCTTTTTAGCACGACTCCTGAATGCAGCAGATTCATGGTCCCAGCGTTCTTCAATAATAAGTTTGAGTTCATTTTTGATATCCGGATAATGGGGCAATAATCTCTCCAAAATTATAAGTGAAAAAGCTTTTATGGCAACGGCTTCATCCGGCGATTCTATGAATTTAAAGCAGGTATCCATAACCTGGCCGTGAAATTGCTCAGGAATGTCTATACCCCGAAGAATCCTGACTGAATTTCGTTTAACGGAGTCATGGAGGCCTTTCTTTTCAAGATTCTTAATCAGTTTGTCCAAATGCTTCCGGATTAGCTCTGGATGTTTATCAACCGCATAGCTAAGCGGCCAGGCGGCACGTTGGGTTACTCGAAATTCCTCATTCAGGAAAAGCTTAAAGAGCTGATCAAACCGATCATGGGATTTCCCAATCCATTTCACGATTTTGGTAGTCTGCGCCTTTGAATGTTTTTCCAGGATCGTATCCCTCAGCTTCATGAGTTTTAAGCGAAAATATCCAGGATTTGGCCCATTAGATCAAATCCTGACTGATTAATCAATCCAAAGGCCTGACAATCCAGGCAAACCCAATTCTGCATGGGCGCGCCTAAACCTGTCCCGTAACTTTCAGGGAGCTAATACGTGGGTAATTTTTGCTTGCTTCTTGCTTGTTTCTTGCTTGGTTCCTG
>CAMLGP010000212.1 GCA_946479535.1 uncultured Bacteroidota bacterium | reverse complement strand
TTTATTTATGAGCTTTAAAAATTGGTGAAACTGCGAGACCTGTTAATACGCAGATCCTGAAGAATACCTGATTTAGGACTTATCGTAAAGTTGAAGAACCGGTATAATCCAATCGGAGTTACATTGATGGACATCTGCCAGCAGTGCATATCCCTGGAGATACCCATTGTAAAGGTTTGCAGCTTTTTAGTATCAAAATCATAATAACCATTCACACTGAAATTCCATTTGGGCGTAAGGCTAAAGCTGCCACTAAAATTCACATTGGAACTGATGATCTTTTCAAACCCGCTATAATCCGTTTTGAATTGCTCGCGGAAATATAATGAATAAGAAAGGCTTACCTGCCATGGAATATTGAAATCAACAAATTCAGCGGGGTTTTGTCGCATATAGTCCAGCAAACGCTGCCGGTCTGCCACTACTCTCGGATCATTCAACTCTGCATCCAGGCGCTCTTTATTTTCCTTTTCTTTCTTTTCATCTTTTGCTTTACTTTGGAAAGAGGTAGATAAGGATATACTACCTGAAGTAAGTCTTCCCAGACTGAATCCTCTTCCTGCCCATGCATATTTTCCAATATCCCTTCCAAATCCATCAACCTGGTAAGGGCTTATGGAACCCGATGCATTGAGGTTGATCTTTTCAAAAAGATTTGCGCGCAAATAGAGTTGGATGGGACTTAACCTCATTGAGTCTGCCAGGAAATTATAGGAGGTGGTCAGGCCATAACCATCAATCAGGTTTACCTTTTTAATGGCCGCATCACCGGTATCCTTTTTAGACCGCCATTTCATCTGGAGGTTATTGTCGAGTGAAAAGGATAATCCACCTGATCTACCTTCACCATAACCTCCAAATAATCCTCCCTGGAACTCGGAGAAACGTGCTACATATCCCTGGGAATTGACCGTATCAGAATAAAAATGGCCTTTGGAAAGATCAGGCCTGTAATTGATCCCGATTGATGGGCGGATCACGTGCCGGATAGCAACCACTCTCGAATTCTTAAACTGATAAGTTCCAAAGAGAGCACTGCTAAGGCTCAAACCTACTGATGCCTGCTGATCAATAAAGAATCCTTTGTTGATATTGGTATCCAGCTTCTGCTCCGCAGTGTTCCATTTTAACCTTGTCTTTTGAGCTATCCATACCTGCGAATAACTGATGGAGGGAGAAACCATAACTGCTCCATTCAGAATGGGTGGCAGGGATAATGTGATAGGTATATTATGCTGAGCTCCCCATTGCAATGTGTCAATCAGGTTGCGCAATTTAAATGCCGTATCATAAAATGAAACCGAGTTTCTAAAACTACCGTTGTACCCTATTCCCAATTGCTCATACCATTTCTTGGTTCCTGCAAATTCTTTTTTCTGGAAAGGATATAGTGTGGTTACGGTAAAACCCATATCCGGCAGGTTCACTGTAACCAGGCCCGTCTGGTTATTCTGGTTGTGGTTGGCGCTTACCGTTAAATTATAAGGTTTGTCTACCCATGTTTTGGAATAGGCAATTGACGATCCTAACTGATTCTGGAAATTAAGATTGGGACTATTGGGTACATTTCTGTTGTAAGAAGTTGAACTGGCATTAACATTGGCGGAGAAAGTGGTCCCAGGCCTTGCCTTCTGATCCACCTGGTGGCTCCAGGTCAATGTATAACTGTTGTTGGCATAATAATCAGGATCTCCTTTGAAATTGCGCTTTGTATGCTGCAATCCAAAATTGAAAGACCCTCTGAACCGGTAACGCTTAACATAAGTGGGGCTCACATTGGCGGACCATCCCCCATAAGAATAAACGTTGCCATAGGTCTTTACATCCCAGTTTTCATTCACAACATGATAATAACCCAATCCCTCCAGTCCCAAACCGAACTGGTCATTGGTAGTAAATTGGGGCGGCAGGAATCCTGAGTGGCGGCCCTGGCTTAATGGAAAGAAGCCAAATGGAAGAACAATTGGAACGGGCACTCCTTCAAATTCCGGGTGGGTTGGACCTGAAATTGCCAGTTTCTTATTGATCATTTTCAGCTTTCCGGTTTTAAAGCCAAAATGCGGGTCGTCATAATTACAGGTGGTAAAGAACCCGTTCTTTATATAGGTAGTATTCTTGTCAACTTTCTTGACTATTTGTCCATGAACAAACATTTCGCCGGATTCTGTAATGGTATTGGTGGTAAGTCCCCGCTGTGTTTTGAAATTATATCTAATGGTATCACTGGTGAATGCCTGATCCCCCTGGGTAAATTTGGCTTCTTCCGAGACAGCTCCGGTACTGTCCTTCCCATTGTAGGCGGTCATGATCTGGGACTGCTGGTCTATCTCCACTTTTGGAGCCGTTAATGTAATATCCTGGTAATCGGTCTTGGTTTGTCCGTATAAATATATTTTTTTTGCCCCTACCATTACCACAGCGGAGTCTTTGGCAAAATAGGTCACGGGCGCATCCAGTGAATCTTTGGAAAGTTTGAGTGAAAATGTATCAATGCGGTGACTGGAATCGTTAATGGGGTGAGTAGTATCAGAGCCAATGAATCTGATTCGATCAGTTGAATCAGTAACCCGGGGTTTTATTGTATCGGTCGCATTTATCGGACTTGTTAAAGGACTGCCAAATTGTGGATTAATAACACGTTGCGCATCTAATTTACTCGTTATCGTAAAAAAGATAGCTGCCATGGTTATCCGGATAAACAGAGATTTTAAACTAAATTTGTGCAGTTGCGTCATACGGTTAGAAACAAAAATAACTCATTCGTCCTTAAACAATTTGTGAAGATTCCGTCATAAACCCAAAAAAAGAGTGAAACTCATGAGACGAGCCATATTTTTAATGTTCTCTTTTTTTACATCTCTAATTCTTCTCTCCTTCACCAGGGAGAATTCTCCTCTGCCCAAAGCAACGATACGCACCCTGGTCATTGACCCCGGCCATGGAGGAATTGATCCGGGCGCCCACGGTTTATTCTCCAATGAAGCGGATGTTGCCCTTTCAGTATCTCTAAAATTCGGTAAGGCCCTGGAGAAAGAATTTCCTGATCTGAAGATCATTTATACCAGGACCACAGATGTTATGCCCGGTAATAAAAGAACAAAAGATGAAGGATTGAGATATCGTGCAGACCTTGCCAATGAATCTGGCGGGGATCTTTTCATTGCCATTCATTGTAATGCTATTGGCCGTGGTCCGGGTGGATGGTATGAAAAAGTTGTAGTGGGTCGCACTCCAAGGACCCGGTATGTGAAAAGGAAAGGGAAAAAAGTAAAACAGACTTATTACGTCAATAGATACACTACTGTCTGGCGGGAGAATGTAACAAAAGGAACGGAAACCTATATCTGGGCTGTTGGAAAGAATGATGACAAGGTGAGCTCCATCAATAAGAATGAAAATATGGAGGATTATGCTGAAATGGATTCAACTTCCACACTAACTCTCCCCGATCCTTCCGATCCGGCAGAAAAAGCCAGGATGCTTATTTACGCCCAGCATTATTTCCGCAAGAGCCATGAGTTGGCAGATCTTGTGGAAAAAGAATTTGTATCTACGGGTCGTGAAAGTCGTGGCGTAAAACAAAGGAATAATAAGGGGATATGGGTGCTTCAGGCAACGGGTATGCCAAGCATACTTGTAGAGATCGGTTTTATTACCAACAGGGAGGAAGAAAAGTATATCAATAGTGATGAGGGTCAGGAAGAAATTGTGGGTAATCTGGTCAATGCTTTCAGGGCATATAAGGAAAAGATTGAATCCAAGTCAATTAGTACTTCTCCTTGAGATAAGAAGGATTTCGAAATTTGAAATTGGAATATTTCGAAATTGGTTTTGAAGTAACCCTCTGAAATGGCAGGGTTACAAACTTTAAACTGAAAGCCGGTACTTTCAATCTAAAAAATTACGCTGTTGTTGGTTTTTCCCGTTTAGTTCAATCTACTCCTGGTATAAACAGGCAAAGGAACACCAACGTATAGCCTATTTGGTAATATGTTCTTTTGTAATGTCGCTTTCATATAGCAGGTTGTTGGTGCTCCCTTTACTTTTGAAATTAGAAAATATCCTTGGTTGGCCGGGAAACACCAGCAAGGGCGTAAAAATTTGGAAATTTCCCAATTTCAAAATTTCAAAATCTCACATTTCCCTAATTCTCAGTTATTTTGGTTAATTTGGCGCTTTCGAAAAGACCGGACTAAATGAAGATTAATAACGAAACAAAGGTCGGGCTACTTACAATACTTGCCCTGGCACTGCTTCTATTGGGATTTAATTTCCTTAAAGGAAAAGATATCTTTAATAGTTCCACAAAGATCCACGCAATTTTTGATAACCTGGCCCCCCTGGATAAATCCAATCTTGTAAAGATCAACGGTGTTACTATCGGTACTGTTTATGATATAGAACCCACCGATAAGGACATAAGTCATGTTGATGTCACCATTAGCCTCAATCGAAAGATCAACATTCCCGATAATTCTGTTGCCTATATTTCACCGGGCCTGGTTGGATCATCTACCCTTATTATTGAAAAAGGAGATTCACAAAAATATTTGTCCAATGGTGATACGTTGGCCACCCGCCAGGATAATGGGATAATTGGGGATCTATCTTCCCAGGTTAGTCCTACCCTTGTTAAGATCCGTTCAAGCCTTGATTCTCTTAACGCAGTTTTTACCAATATCAATAAGTTGTTTGATGCAGGTGCCAAAACCAATCTTCAGCAAACAATTGCCAACCTTAAAATGGCAAGCGAAAATCTGAATAAGGTGCTGGATATGCAACATGGTCCCCTGGCTACCACAATAGGAAATGTGAATGATATTACTACTAATTTCAAAAAGAATAATGATAGCATTACAGCTATCCTTAGCAATACCCGGAAATTTACACAACGACTTTCTCAACTGGAGCTGGAACAAACAATGGATACATTGCAGGTTGCCATTTCCCGGATGAAATCAGCTATTTCCAAAATTTCCAGTCCAGATGGTACCCTCGGCGCACTGATCAATGATCGTGCACTCTATAATAAAATAAATGATGTTGTATTGAGCGCAGAAATCCTGCTTGATGACCTGAGGGCACATCCAAAACGCTACGTTAATTTTTCTGTGTTTGGCAAAAAAGACAAAGGTGGGGCTTTAACTTCGCCCCTGGTTAAAGATTCCGTGCCAAAATAGTCTTGATGAATTACGGAAAGAAACTTTTTGGTGTATTAGTCTTGTTGTTTCCTTTCCTTCTGGTAAAGGCGCAGATAACTACTACTAATACATCTCCTCAGGATACATCCAGGCGTGTTCAAATCCTTAATTATACCCGTCAACTCACTTTTAAGACCATTGATGATACTACAAAGCTTACCATTATTGTAGGCACAGTTAAAATGCGCCAGGGAACAAGTCTGTTCTATTGCGATAGCTGCGTGATCAATAACAACACCAATGTATTTGAAGCGTGGGGAAATGTACATATTAATGATTCAGACACTACGGATATCTGGTCCAATCACCTGCGTTATCTCAGTAAAGAAAAGCTTGCTTACCTGGATGGTAATGTTAGAATGTCTGATGGGAAAGCTACCCTTACTACTCCTGACCTGGAGTATAATATGGAAACCAATATTGGTACCTATACTCATGGCGGAAAAGTTGTCAATAAAAAGACAGTGCTTACCAGCCAGGAAGGACAATATTTTGCTGACCTGAAAGATGTTTACTTCAGGAAAAATGTATTGCTAAAAGATCCAGCCTATACCATTACCACCGACTCACTTCTATATAATTCTGCAACCCAAAGCACAAGGTTTATTTCTTACACAACAATTGTGGATAGCAGCGGACGAACTATCAAAACAAGGGAAGGATTCTACAATCAACAAACCGGAAAAGCTGAATTTGGACAAAGGCCCGAGATCGTAGACGGTGAC
>CAMLGP010000211.1 GCA_946479535.1 uncultured Bacteroidota bacterium | reverse complement strand
CTGGGCAGTTGCTTTCTCCCGGTCTGCAATAGTATCATGGGCGGTGATCATCACAATTATGCTGGAAGGGCATTTTTTCTTAAGTGTGGCGATATAGTTTACCCCCAGCCCATCAGGAAGATGGTTATCCAGAAAAATCACTGAATGTTCTGTTTCATTCTCAACGATTTTCTCCGCTTCAGAGAGGCTTCCTGCCATGGTAGTCTGGAAATTTTTCTGCTTAAGGATACCGCTTAAAAGAAAGCAGATATCTGTTTCATCATCAATAATGAGAGCTTTGGGCCTGGGTAGCGTGTTGTTCAACATTGATTGGAGGGACTGCTATAAAAATATGATATTCATTCGATCTGTAAGGCATTATCGCAATTTTACTGCCAAATGATTTTTTCCCTCCGGACCGTAAAATTCCGGCATGATTTTGACCTAACCTATAGAGTCAAGGCTTAGAAAAAAGTGTTAATTTCAATTTCAATACCCCTCTTATGAATAAAAGTATCCTTATCATAGATGATGATATCGATCTGTGCACATTGCTTGGTAGGTATCTTGCAAGAAAAGGGTTCGATACAGAAGCTTCACATACAGGAGCAAAAGGGATCGCAAAATTCAACGAAAAGAAATTTGATGCGGTTATCTGTGACTACCGGCTTGGTGATATGGATGGAAAAGATGTTATTGCCGCCATCCGCAAGCAGAATCCCAATGTGGGCCTCCTGGTCATAACGGGATATTCTGATATCAAGACTGCTGTTGAAGTTATTAAGCTCGGCGCATTCGACTATATTACCAAACCGCTCATTCCGGATGAAGTCCTTTCTATTCTCCATAAGATCCTGCAGACCCCGCCTGAAGAGTTAGGCCAGGAAAGGAAATTCCGACCTGTTTCAGAAGCAACATCACCAACGCGTAGCAAATTGAGCAGTCCGGATTTCTATGAAGGGAAATCTCCTGCTGCCAAATCATTATATGACCAGGTAAATATTGTTGCCGCTACCAATTACAGTATCATATTATATGGTGAAAGTGGATCAGGAAAAGAAGTGATTGCCCGTAGCATTCACCAGCTGAGTGCACGCAAGGATAAGCCATTTGTGGCAATGGATTGTGGAACACTGTCAAAAGAGCTGGCAGGTAGTGAATTGTTTGGTCACGTGAAAGGAGCCTTTACCGGAGCTTTACAGGACAAAGAAGGACATTTTGAATTGGCTGATGGGGGAACGCTTTTCCTTGATGAAGTTGGAAACCTTGGTGTTGAGATCCAGGCAACCCTGCTTCGTGTAATACAGGAAAGAAAATTCAAGCGTGTTGGTGGAAATAAAGAAAAAGAAGTAGATGTACGGATAATAGTAGCATCAAATGAGAACCTTCGGGATGCTTACCGTAAAGGTAAATTCAGGGAAGACCTTTATCATCGTTTCAATGAATTCTCCATTAACCTTCCCCCATTGAGAAGCCGTCGTGAAGATATTTCCGCATTCGCGGAGTTTTTCCTTGAAAAGGCAAGCTCTGAACTGGGAAAAAAGGTTACAGAGTTTGATGATGATGTGATGGAAGCATTCCTTACTTATGAATGGCCAGGCAACCTCCGGGAATTCAGGAATGTGATCCGTAGAGCTGTATTGCTTACTGAACCTGGAAAAAAGATCAGTACTTCCTCATTGCCGTGGGAGATCAACAATAAGAACCCATTGACTACCCGGGAAGAAGACAGTCCCGCCGGAACTGAGTTTACCCCTGCAACGGCCATGGCTACTCCAGAATTGAAGGAAGGTGATCTGAAATCCAAGAATCAGTTGAAGGATGCAGCCGGAAGGGCGGAATTTGAAACCATCATGTCTGTTCTTAAAATGGTCAACTTCAACAAAAAGAAAGCAGCTGAACTGTTGAAAATAGACAGGAAAACGCTTTATAATAAGATTAAAAATTACCAGTCGTCCTGAGGATAATTATTTCCAGGACCTGATGCCGGAAAATTGGATTAACCCACTTTCCGGCATTTTTTTTCATCTTAGGAACCTATTTACTCAAATTTTCCCGGGCGAGTAAATAATTCCACAGATTTCGCATTTATCCCTGCTTGTTTACTCTTAATCACGGTAGGAGTCTGATTTTTTTATATTATTTTTTAAGTTAACCCCTTGGTAAAAACCGGGCTGTATCCGATCAATTTGAAGTTTTTATCAAAAAAGAGAGATACTTGTCCCAAAAAACATCAATTCTTTAATCTGATTGAATCAAACGAACTCCTAATTTTGCAACGCTGGCACAATCTTTCCTCATTTATTTTGCTTGTTCCAGAAATTACAGACGTATGAAAATTTTACTGTTTTTGGCTGCTATATATACGCTGATCTTTCATCAATGTTACCAGAAGAAAAACAATGTAGTCCCTTTACCTGCACCTGCTAATCATTCCCAATACACAGTCAAGGATACCATTGGTCAATCCTTTAAAACAATTATGCTGGTGAATTATCCGGTAAAATCCGTAAAACAAACGAAAAGGCAAACAAGTAGCTACCCAGCCAGCTTTATCTTATCTCCTTCCTGGTAAAATCAACCCTATCGGGTCCGTCAATTTAATCACGAAGCTTTTCCCGTATTAAAGGAAATACTTTCAATCCATGCTTTTACTGCCGATGGATCCTTTCTCAACTTGTCGGCCAGGCGATCAATTAATTCCTGCTCCCCTCCCTGCCTGAGTTCCAGATCCTCATCTGTCAATTCTATATTTTGCTCCTTGAGCTTTTCTTTAACGGCCTCCCAGGGCTTATTTAGATGCAATGAATTCATATAATTGTTTACCTACACCCATCAAGATTCAGGCCCTGATTCAGGCTACAAGCACTTCTTCACTGTTCAAACGGTTGCGAATAATACCCCAGCGCTGGGGAAGTTCAGCTTCAGCAGTAGCAGCAAGACCAGCATACACAAAAGGAGGTGCTGTAGCTTTCACCTCAGTAAGCCAGGTAATGATTTCTGCATTATTCAGTCCCCGTAACATCTGCCTGCTCATTTTGGCAAAAGCTTCAGGAGGCATATTGGAGACAATTGTACGTGTGATACCGTGTAATTGCTCATCTGTGTAATAACGCCAAAGAAGTTTATTGATCACGGTTTCTTCTTTGGCCATATGATTTAAATTGAAAACCATGAATTCTACATAAGCAATGCTCAGTGCCCTGCCCATTTCCTCTTTTGTTTGATCCAGCTGGCTTTGGGTAAGTACATAAACAAAGCCCAGCAATTTTTCGGAGAGTTCATGATCTTTTACATGCTCTTCTTCAAAGACATTTACAACCGCTGGCTCATATTCAGCAAGTGTAGGTAACAGATAAGTATCTTCCGTATGTGCATGCTTTTCAAAAAGGTTTACCACTTCCCTCACTTTATTCATGGCAACCTTTGTTTCTTCTTTATTTAAAAAATCTGTTTGCTGGATCAGGAGCGCTGTTTCGTATAATAAGCTGCGAAGTCCTTTGTGGATCTGATTAAAAATGTTGTAGCGGTTCATGGTAAGTGTTTAATGATTATGGTTTTGATTAGGGACCAAAGATGGTCCATTCTTAAAGGCAAGTAAATACAGGCGTGAATGAATTGCAGAAATTATCACATGGATTGTAAAAGAAAAATCCCCTCGCTCCCTTCAACCACCTGCGACATTGGTATTACTGGCGCTTTGCATCGCTGTACCGGAAATTTTGCCTCCCCACTTTCTGTAGCAGGCAGCAAGCCTGCTACAGATTCTGCAAACAAGCTGGCCGGATCATATTGCGTAAACTCCTTTGAAAGGTTAATGGCATTCTCCTTATAATGAGGCTGCTTTATGACCTCCTCTACTGCTTTTCTTATCTGCTGCGGGGTTGGTTTTTCGGTCTTCAGGTTTACACCCAGTTTAAAATAGCCTACCCTGGCATTGATCTCATTCTTTCCTTCATGCACACCTGCCACTACCAGTGGTAATTTATTTTCAATTCCCAACATAACCCCACCATAGCCACCATTGGTGATATACACATCCGTGTAAGGCATCACATCTGCGAAAGGAATAAAATCTTCGATAATAAAATTGGATTGTGGAAACCTTTTTTTCAATTCAGTGGTTTTTGAACCACCTGTTGTACAAACCACCAGTGCAGTAGAATCTTTAAAAGCTTCCAGAACCGGCACCAGCAATTTCTCCACCTCCTTTTCTACTGTTCCCTGGGTAACAAGAAAAACACGCTCATACTGATTCAGCCGTTGATCAAACCATTGCTTATAAGCATGGTTACCATGCCAGGGAAGCAGGGGGCCGATAAAACGCACGTTTTCACTAAGGTCACTCCTGAAATATTCAAAGGAGGGAGTTCCACTTTGCAATAACAGATCACATTTCGCGATCAGCATATCAAAAAGACTCTCCTTATTATGGGGTATCCTGTATTTGTCAAACAGGCTATGCATGACCTTATTGGGGCCATGGAATATGAACTGATTGGTTAACTCACGCAGGAAAGCATTTCTGATCTTACCCAATATGGTATTAGAAGGTTCAAGTCCAAGACCCGCAGGTGGTAAGTCAACAGATGTTTCAGTAAGTGGCATTACTCCAACCGCAACAACCGGCTTTCTCATCAGGTCCTTTACAAAAGGGATACCTGTAAAGGCGCTATCAGCTACCAGCAGTTCAAAAGAAAAGGTTTTATGTATTTCAAGTATATCCGCATAATATTCCGGCGCACGGAGAATAAATGCATGAATGATATCATACTTCAGTTTGGATACCTGCGATTTTTTTTTCGCACGTTCAGGAAATACTTTATCAAAATCATTTCCTTCCACATCAACCGCCCTTTTAAAGCGAAAGTGCGGGATGTTCATTTTTTTAAGTTTGGCTGCATAAGTGACCGAGCTATACCAGCGTACATCTGCACCCAGGCTTTTCAGGTGCATGGCCAGGCCGGTTAAAGGGTTAAAGTGGCCATCCGCCGGAAAATTGGCAAACAATATCTTCCGTCCGGCAAACTGGTTTGTGAGTGATAAATGCTGTTCCATCTGTTTTAATTGATAAAGTTTAAATGATCATATGGCTTGTGAATACGAAAATTGCACATTTAAACCCTGAAAGAAAGAATGATTGAAATGATATGGGGAAACAGCCGGATGAAATGAAGATTGGAAACTATTAACCGGCAGAGCCTTTATTCTCCAGGCAATAATTGCCAAAGGGAGATGGCTGCCGGATTTTCAGTATGAATTGAGAAAATCATTGAATGAATTGTTGAAACTATGGCATCCGGGCGTGGCAAATACTCTACAGCTTTATTAAATTTGAATAATTAACTGTTTTTGTTGCGCCACTGCCTCTTTTGCATATTTATTCTTTCCTCTTTCCTGGGCCATTTATCGGCCCAGCCACAGCACCAGTATGTCTTTACCCATATTGGCACAAAAGAAGGGCTTGCCTCACAGGAGGTAAAAAAAGTGCAGCAGGACAGGAAAGGTTACATCTGGATTGCTACCATGAATGGTCTTCAACGGTATGATGGGCAGCGATTCGTAAGTTTTGTACACGATGCAAACAACAAGAATTCCATTCCCAATAACACAATCTTTTCTATTATAACAGACAAAAAAGGACATCTGTGGCTGTTATGTGGCGAGAACAGGGTGGGTTATATTGACATAAATGATCTGAGCTTTCACGAAGTACCCGTGAGGTTTAATCCCGAAATACTTGAAAGATCCGCTTCTGAATTTTTTACAGATGAAGAGGGGCATATCATGATATCGCTCACCAGTCAGACCATACTGACTTACAGCGAGGCCGACAATGAATTTTCAGTAAAACATAACCTGTTTCCTTTTCCGGATGGATGGAAACCGTTGCGTATTTACCAGGACAGGCTCCAGAAAAATTATTGGCTTGCCTGTGATTCGGGTCTCGCGAAAT
>CAMLGP010000210.1 GCA_946479535.1 uncultured Bacteroidota bacterium | reverse complement strand
TTTATTGCAGAAATAGAGCGCATGATCACTGCCATATCAATAACAGGTACGGGTACGCCCAGGTCCATGGCATCCTGTGAGGTCCATTTGCCGGTTCCTTTTGCACCTGCTTTATCCAGTATCAGATCAACAAGTCGCTTCTTTGTTTCCGCATCTTCAATCAGGAAGATAGCTGCTGTAATTTCTATCAGGTAGGATTGCAGTTCACCTTCGTTCCATCTTTTGAATATGGCATGCAGTTCATCATTGCTGAGGCCAAGATGCCGTTTCATTACATCGTACACTTCACTGATCAGTTGCATGATGGCATATTCAATACCATTATGGACCATTTTTACATAATGTCCAGCGGCGGCCTTACCCATATAGGCTACACAGGGCTCCTTTGAAGGGCCTACCTTGGCTGATATGGCTTCCAGCACGGGTTTTAGCTGTTGCCAGGCCTCCTGATCACCCCCGGGCATTATGCTTGGTCCGGTGCGGGCTCCATGCTCACCACCGCTAACACCCATACCCACAAAATGAATATTCCTGCCTTTCAGGTAATCGATCCGCTTCAGCGTATCTGTATAATGGGAATTGCCTCCATCAATTACAATATCTCCAGGCCCTACAAGGGGTAAAAGGTCTTTAATGACGGCGTCCACAATGGGACCGGCGGGCACCAGCATCATGATCCGGCGAGGGGGTTTTAGCAATCCCACCATTTCTGCAAGGCTGGAGGCTCCTTTTACTGTTGTACCGGGGCTGGCTGATGACTCCAGCAGGGCTGTTTTGGTGATATCCTTATCGTATCCAATTGCAGCAAATCCATGGTCGGCCATATTGAGCAGTAAATTTCTGCCCATGGTGCCCAGACCGATCATTCCAAAGTCGTATAGTTGGGAAGACATATAAACTGGGTTGGGGATGTAAGTTATTGTAAATAACAAAACAAGAGCCAATACTGTTTAATAGATAACCATAGCTTTACGAAAATCCTGAACTTCCGATTTGGGCCTTAAATAGTTGTGAAACAGGGCCAGCTTTGACAATAATCTTCTAATTTTGTAGACTGTAATCCATTTTAAGAGATATGAGCGACACTACGACATTGCCCCCACTAACAGCGAAAGATTTTTCAACTGATCAGGAAGTTCGCTGGTGTCCGGGATGTGGTGATTATTCCATTTTGGCACAGGTTCAAAAAGTAATGCCTGGCCTGGGCATTCCAAGAGAAAATATCGTGATCATTTCAGGTATTGGCTGTAGCAGCCGTTTTCCTTATTATATGAATACGTATGGCATGCACTCTATCCACGGTCGTGCCACAGCGGTTGCCAGTGGTTTAAAGGCTTCCCGTCCGGAATTGAGCGTATGGATCGTGACCGGTGATGGAGATAGTCTGAGCATTGGTGGTAACCATACCATTCACCTGCTGCGCAGGAATTTTGATGTAAACATTCTCCTGTTCAATAACCAGATATACGGATTGACCAAGGGCCAGTATTCACCTACATCCGAGGAAAATAAGGTAACCAAGTCAACTCCATTCGGAAGTATTGACCATCCATTCAATCCTGCGGCATTGGCATTGGGAGCTGATGCCACCTTTGTTGCCAGGACCATGGACCGTGATCCAAAACATTTGCAATCCATGCTGCTGCGTACCAATCAGCATCATGGTGCTTCATTCCTGGAGATATATCAGAATTGCAACATCTTTAATGATGGTGCTTTTGAAATATTCACGGAGAAAGGATCAAAGGCGCAGGAAACATTATTCCTGGAGCAGGGTAAGCCATTTTTATTTGGGCCTGGTAATACAAAAGGCATTAAGCTGGATGGATTTACTCCCCGCGTAGTGAACCTGGAAGATGGTCATAGTGCTGATGATCTCTGGATCCACGATGAACACGATATTTATAAAGCACAGATACTCGTTCGCATCTTTGATGATCCTAAAGTTGAAGGTCACTTACCAAGGCCATTTGGTGTATTCTATCAGACTGATCGCCCCTGTTATGAAGATGTGATGGCGATGCAACTGGAAGATGCAAAGGCACGCAAGAAACCTGATCTCGATAAATTATTGCGCGGAAACGAAGTGTGGACGATACAATAGTATCAGAAATTTTATTAAGCTCCTGCCAGTTCCTGTTTTGCTTTGGCAAATATCTTGCGCTTTTTGTTCTCATACCACCAGCGTGGAGCAGTCCTTTTCATCATGGTATCAATGCTTCGCATACCAAAGAGATTCCATACACCTTGCAGTTTACCAGCTAAAGAAGGTTGCATTGCACGAAGGCTCATGGCAAAACCACTATCCAGGTATTCCATGTGATGCCAGTATCCGGCAGGCATGAATAAAGTATCTCCTGGTTCCATAATGAAATCAAATCCTTCAGCTAGTTTTAATGCAGGGAATTTATCATAATCCGGCGTTCCATTCTTTTCATAGTAATGAGAGAAATCTGCCAGGCTCAATACTTCGAATGGTTTACGATATAATTTGTATTGTTCTTTGAATGGAAACATTAACACGCGTTTCCTTCCGCCGAACTGTGTATGAAGGATATGAGAAAGATCAATATCAAAATGCATGTGGGTGATGCTGGTAGCGCCACCGGTAAATAGCATTGGGTATTTTTTTACAAAGCCCTTCATCAAATGTTCTGGCCAGGTAAAATCATTGATGAGCTGTGGTGCGTGATCAAATATGTTGAATAAGAAAATTCTCCAGCCAGCAGGGCCTTTGCTTATCATATCTATGTACTCGCCAAAGGTTTTGTAATCGTCAGCCTTATTGATGGGAGTATAGGCATCGCTTTTGACGTTATTATATAAAGGAACGCGCTTGTCACCAACCAGTGATTTAAAATAATTCCAGTTCCATTTAGAATAAGCGGGCCATTGTCTGGAAAGATCTTTAATAACAATTGGGGTGCCGGGTTTGTAAAATTCCTTTCTGAATACTTCTGGTTCAATCGAGTCGACAATCGTAACCGGCTTAAGTTGCATACCAATGCAGATTTTGACAAAGATAATAGAAAGGGAAAATTACGACTTGTCACACAATTACCACCCAAGATGAGTTAGTTTTACAAAATATTTTTTGGTCTTAAGAACCTTGTGAATAGTTAAATTTCAAGATGTTACTTCATATCCATCCCGATAATCCGCAGCCCAGGCAGATTAAGGCAGCGGTAGATTGCCTGCAAAGTGGAGGTATTATCATATATCCTACTGATACTATATATGGACTGGGTTGTGATATCCTTCAGCAAAAGGCCATTGAGAAGATCTGCCGGATCAAAAATGTAGATCCCAAAAAGGCTCAACTATCTTTTATATGCCCTGATCTGAGCCACCTCAGCGAATACGCCAAACAGATTTCTAATTCTACCTACCGGATGCTCAAAGAATATCTGCCCGGACCTTACACTTTTATACTTCCTGCCAGCAAGATGGTGCCCAAGATCCTTCAGAGCAGGAAGGATACAATCGGTCTCCGGATACCGGATAACAAAATTGCCTGTGCCATAGTAAAGGAGTTGGGCCGGCCCGTGCTTAGCGCCTCCCTGCCAGGTGAGCAGGTGGAAGATTATACTGATCCCGAGATCATGCATGAGAATTTTATGAAACAGGTAGATATGGTGATTGATGGAGGTATTGGAGGTACAGTTCCATCCACCATAATTGATTGCACAGGCGAAGAGCCGGTATTGATCAGAGAAGGGTTGGGAAAATTTGAAAAATAAAAAAGCCCCTCCCAAGCGGAGAGGCTAAAACTCCAAACCATCAATTGTATCTATTTATTATAGGGGTTTAGAAAACCCTGTAGACATTTATTAGAATGCTCTCCGGCGTCCATTATGTTTCATTGCATAGATCCGGCGGCTGTCGTAATGTCTCATTTTGTTCAATCTCCTTCTTTCAGCCATAGTGAACTTTCCATCTCTATGGGCTTTACGTCTTTCATGGCGATAATGAGCTTCATTTTTGTGAATCCTGGCTTTTTCACCGCGAGTTAAATCTCCATTACGGAAACCTTGCTGAACGCGATGATGAGTTACTACATCATGTCCTTTCTGGGCGGAAGCGGCGGTTGTAAAAAGGGCGAAGACAACGGCTACAAAAAGTATCTTTTTCATGGTACAAACTTTTCTGTTTATTTAAACTGTTTTGTAAAAATGGTTCATCTATAAGACCTGTAATGAAAGGCAGGGTTTAATAGGGAAAACTACGTTTAACATCAATTAACATGGGGGAAGATGTGATGGGAAGACTTTAACAAATTGGGCTACTAGCTATTAGCCACTAGCTTCCAGACCTATAAACTACGATATATTCTTATACTGAAATAATAAGACTCAATTTTCATGGATGCTTTTAGAATATTAAGTCAGGCGGCTGATCGTTATTGGCTGACAACTCCTATAACGGAGTTTCATTTACAGGAAGGGATGCGCCCATCTCAACTTCATCAAATAACTCTGGCTGTTCTGACATTAATCGGAAGCTCTTGCGATGGTATTTGCAGATCCCATGCTTTTCGATGGCCTGCCTGTGCTCCGGAGTACCATAGCCTTTATTCTGTTTCCAGTTATAGTGCGGAAATTCTTTATGCAATTGCTTCATATAAGTATCCCGGTGTGTTTTAGCAAGGACGCTTGCAGCAGCAATGCTGGCATATAGTCCATCGCCCTGTATGATGCACTGGTGGGGAAGTCTTTTATAGGGAGTGAAGCGATTGCCGTCTATTAATAACAGGGATGGACGTTTCCTGAGTTTATCCAGGGCAAGGTGCATGGCCTTAAAAGAAGCACGAAGGATATTGATCTGATCGATCTCATCATTATCTACCATTGCCACGGCATATGCAATAGCATTGGCTTTAATATATCCTTTCATCTCCTGCCTTTCCTCAGCAGTCATTTGCTTGCTATCATTCAGCACTGGATGATGGAAATCCCTGGGCAGGATAACAGCTGCTGCGAATACCGGGCCTGCAAAGCATCCACGGCCGGCTTCATCACATCCGGCTTCAATCAACTGGTCCTGGTAAAAGGGCTGAAGCATGCATCCGCAATATCTTTCGAAAAATAAGAATGCAAAAATTAATTTCCCCACATAGCGCCTAACTTTGCGCACGCTATGGCAAACGAACTGCAACCCCACCGTTCTTCCAAACCAGTTGCCATCTGGTTACTCGTTGGTATTTTCATGCTAATTGTACAGGTATTGCTGGGAGGTATCACACGAATTACCGGGTCCGGACTATCCATCACTGAATGGAAACCAATCATGGGGGCTTTGCCACCTATAAATGAGCACGACTGGAATATAGCATTTGAAAAATATAAACAAATTGCGCAATACAAGTACGTGAATGCTTATTTCACATTATCGGATTTCAAATCCATATTCTTTTGGGAATGGTTTCACAGGCTATGGGCCAGGCTGATAGGAGTTGTATTCATTATTCCTTTTGTGATCTTCATCATTCAGAAGCGGTTCAAAAAGGAGATGATCAGGCCTCTCATAATTCTTTTTATACTAGGAGGATTGCAGGGGCTGGTAGGATGGATAATGGTGAAAAGCGGATTGGAAGATGATAAAATGCTATACGTAAGTCACTACAGGCTGGCTATTCATTTCATTTTTGCGTTGGTATTACTTTGTTATACACTATGGTTCGCACTGAAATTATTGATACCAGTCTCCCAACTTTCTATTAATAGCAGATTGAGGAACTTTACTATCTGGCTGATAGCGATTTTAACCCTGCAATTGATATATGGTGCATTCATGGCAGGTTTAAAAGCAGCAGCAGCTGCTCCTACCTGGCCGGACATGAATGGACACTTTATCCCCGTTGATGTACAGCCATACGGCATACGTAAGGCATCGGGTATTAGCAATTTATTTGATAATACTCTTGTAGTTCATTTCATACACAGGATGC
>CAMLGP010000209.1 GCA_946479535.1 uncultured Bacteroidota bacterium | reverse complement strand
CTTTTTCCTGTTAATCGTTCGAAAATATATTTCGATGGTGTTTCTACAGAAATTACAAGCATAGAAAATGGAGTGGCTTCTATTATCCCATTTAAAGAATTTTATCAACCCGGCAAGGATTCAAGCCTGCCGGGAAACTGGTATGTGGGCACGAGGGGAGCATTTTATTTTCATCCACAAACTGGTAAAGCATCCCGCTTTATCCGTCTTTCTGATCAATATGCCGTGTGGCCTTCTGCAGTTCTGGAGGATAATAACTTTTTATGGGTGGCCACTCATGATGGATTGATCAAATTAAAACCTGCCCTATTTGCCCGTCCTTCTGTTCAGGCAGCAGCGCCATTTAATGACTTTTATTCTTTCAGGGAATTGAGAAAGGGAACATTGCTATTCGGCTCCAATGCCGGCAGAGTTTTTTCGAAAAAGGATACCAGCTTTCGATTGTTCAAAAAAGACCTTGTTCCAGGATCCGAAATAAAGGATATCTATGAAGATGATAATGGCTGGATATGGATGGCCAGTGGTTACCAGGGATTAATCCTGATAAGAAATGGCAGTGCACAACGTTTTACAGTTGAAAACGGCCTGCATGACAACTCCCTTCATCAATTCCTGAAAACAGCTGATAACCGGTTTTTTGTTTTTGGTGATGAGGGACTAAGTGAGATCCTGGTTAATCACCAGATGGACGTCTCTTTCAAAAAGCATTATTTCCAACCTAATATCTCAAAGTATTCAAAATTCTTTTCCGGTTTAGAAGGGCCAGATGGAACTATCTGGGGAGGAGGTGAAGAAGGACTGGTCTATTTGCGGAATGATTCACTACATCATTTTAAACTACAGGGAAAACAGCTTTCCATAAATTATATCATGAAGGATAAAGTTGGCGATATATGGCTGGCAGCTGGTGGTGAAGGTATTTTGCAATGTTCATTCAATAAAAACAACAATCCTGAGGTCATTAACCAGTTTACTGAAAAAGATGGCCTGAACACAGATAATTATCTTTCGCTGCTGGCAGATGCTGAAAATAATATCTGGGCCGCCAGTTCCAAAGGGATCAGTCTCATTGGAAGGGATGGAGAATACAGCGGCAGAATAATGAATTTTGATGAAACAGATGGGTTTATCAAACCAGGATATAGCTATATAAGATTGTACCAGGCAAAAGATAACAGGATCTGGGCAGTCACCATGTTTGGTATAGCTTCTTTTTTGCCTGGTAAGCTGGGAAACACACAAACAGCTCCAGTCATTTATATCAGTGGGATTGGGCTAATGGAGAAGAATAAGGTTCAGGCAAATAAGACTGATCCCTCTCTTCTCTCCAATAAAGAGTTCAATTACCTGCATAATTCATTTACTTTTAGTTTTGCTGCGCTCGATTATGCTAACCAGGATGGAATGCGCTATTATTACAGGCTCGAGGGATTGGATACAGACTGGAGAAATAGCGGAGACCAGCGAAGCGTCAGTTTTCAGAATCTTTCGCCCGGCAACTATTTATTTCGGGTGAAGGCAATGAATAGCAAAGGGGTATGGAGTAAGGGCGATGCTGTTTATGCTTTTCGTATCATTCCGCCCTTCTGGAAAACATGGTGGTTTGTATCGTTATTGATAGTTACTATTACTGCTTTACTGTTTTACATCATTAATCGCCGGATCCGGTTCATAAAGAATAGAGAAGCTAGCCTAAGGCAAAAAGAGCTGGAAGTAATGCGACTGAATAAGGAGTTCGCAACCTCGCAGCTCACCGCGCTACGCATGCAAATGAACCCTCATTTTATTTTCAATGCATTGAACAGTGTGCAGCATTTTATTTTACTGGGCAATGTGGTGGAGGCAAATAAATATCTCGCCAAATTCTCCAGATTACAAAGAGAAATACTCCATAGCAGTGACCAGCAATTTATCACGCTTGAAAAAGAAATAGAAATCCTGACCTGGTATCTTGAATTGGAACAATACCGATTCGGAGAAAGCTTTAGCTGGCAAATAAATAAATCGGAGGAAATAGATCCGGAGGAACTAAAAATCCCTCCCATGGTGCTTCAGCCCTTTGTAGAAAATGCAATCTGGCATGGGTTAATGCCGCGACAGGCAGACAGGGCCCTTACCATCTATTTCGATCTACTTTCCGAAGATATTTTACAGGTAACGCTAAGAGATAATGGAATTGGCCGTAAAGCTGCTGAGAAATTAAAGCAAAATGAAATGGTACATAAAAAGAACCATGAGTCCCGAGGGATGTCAATGATTCAGCAGCGATTGAAGCTATTACAGGCACAATATGGAAAACCGTTCGATGCAACTGTGTCTGATATCACTGATCTGCATGGCAGTGTTCAGGGAACCCAGGTAATACTGAGAATTTTTATAGGAGACAAAGAATCATGAATACTTTCAGGGCGCTTATAGTGGACGACGAGACCACGGCGGTAAAAACATTATCGCTGATGATCCAGCATTATATTCCTGAGATCGGCGAGGTTAAAACTACAACTGATCCTTATGAAGGATTACTGTTATTAAAGAACTTTAAGCCCCAACTACTATTTCTTGATATACAGATGCCCCTGATGAGTGGGTTTGAATTTATCAAAAAGGTTCCATCAATAGCGTTCAGCATCATTTTCACTACTGCGCATGATGAGTATGCAATTGATGCGATCCGGCTCAGCGCCCTGGATTATCTATTAAAACCTATTGCTGCAGATGAATTACAAAATGCATTTCTGCGTTTCATTCAAAAGCAGGAAGGCACCCAGGTTACTGAACCGTTGTACCAAAATTTCATGCACAACCTGAATGTAAAAGACAGAAAGGATTTTAAGCTTGCATTGGCAACTTCCCGCGGAACTTTCTTTTTTAAACCGGAAGAGATTGTACGTTTGGAAGGAGAAGGTAATTACACTAAATTCCATTTCACAGATAAGACCTCCTTACTTACTACCTACACAATGAAAAATTATGAAGATATTCTCATTAACTATGATTTCCTTCGAGTGCATAAATCTCACCTGGTAAACAGGGAACATATCGTTAACCTTACTTCGGATGGAATGCTCACCATGAGCGATCTCTCCAGGGTGGAAGTTTCACGAAGGAGGAAAAATGAAGTGATCGCAGTATTAAAAAACAGGTGATAAGGCCGATAAAATATGCCACCGCGCACCATTCATGAACTTCAGTTTTTGTATCCTCCTGATTTTCATGTATGTTATAAGGGTTCTCCCCGGAAGTACCTGTATAGGCATTGATTCCCAATTGACAATACAATGAATCCGCATTGTCTCCCCGGATTTCGGGGAGACAAAGGATACAAATCCCGGAACCATCGGGGAGGAAAAGAAAAGAAACCAGGCAGAAAATGGCTTATCCCAGGCCATAGAGGGTTTCGTCCCATGATTCGGAAGAGCCCGTCCCATACCTATTTATATTACTAAAATGAAGCGGTATTTTGCATCCTTATGATGAAAACAATCTTTAATAATATTAACAATTGAAATTATGGCACATGCAGACAATAGTGCCTTGCTTCGAAAGCTCAGAGGAATGCTTAATAAGGAAGTGGTATTCCGTGAATGGGACGGAAAGACCATTGTACAAAAAGCACCAAAGAAGGGAAAATCCACTCCAGACCAGGAAGGCACACGGAAAAACTTCAAACTCGCTTCCCTGTATGCAAATGCTATTTGCAAAGCTGAGGACCAAAGCCTGGCTGAAGCTTATGCGCTGGTTTTAAAACCAAGACAAAATGTATTTAGCAGAGCAACGGAAGACTTTATGATTGTCCCGAAAATAAAATTCATCCGGACTGATGGCTATAAGGGCGCAGTTGGAGATAAGATCACTATACGCGCCATCGATGACTTTCGTGTCCTGAATGTTATTGTAGAAATTCATTCAGCAGATGGGGCTTTACTGGAATCAGGCAATGCGGTACAGAATATAAATGGTATCGATTGGACTTATTTTGTTACAAAAGCAAATGAACCGTCAACGGGAGTTAAAATAAAGACAATTGCTACAGATGTTCCGGGTCATGAAGGAATATTGGAAGTAGTACTTTAACTGTTAATTACATTACTACTTCCAATACTTCAGGGATATCAGTTTAAGATGCCAAACCCGGCATTGAACTTGTAGAACAGTCCTTACATCATTCCCAGATGCCAATAAATTTCAATTTGCTTAAAGCAGGAATACCCATTTTATCCCTTTTAATAGCCCCTACTGGCTGCCATAAAAAGAGCGAACCAAAGGAACCTGCCCCTGCATTCTCCTCTACTCCCCTGTCAAAGCCCATCACCCCAGGCATGATAGATGAAGCTTCGGGTATTGCCGACAGTAAGGCCAACTCCGGTTATTTATGGGTGGAACAGGACAGTGGGAATCCCAATGACGTAGCGCTACTTTCCCAAACCGGGCAATTACTCAAAAAAATAAATATCCGTTCAGCAGTTAACCGCGACTGGGAAGATATGACTCTTGGAAATGGACCAATTACCGGAACCAGTTATCTCTATATAGCTGAAACTGGTGATAATAATAAAGTTTACTCTCAATACAGCATTATTCGTTTTCCTGAGCCATCTGCAAACATTGATACGGTAACAACCTGGGACGAGCTTAAGTTTATATACCCTGATGGTTCTCATGATGCCGAAGCAATTCTGGTCGACAATAACTCTAAAGATATTTACATCATCACCAAAACAGATCCTGTTTCCAGAATTTATAAACTCCCCTATCCTCAAAGCACCTCGTCTGTTTCAACAGTAACCTATATTGGTTCCTTACCGTTTAGCGGCGTTACAAGCGCAGCATCTTCGGTTTCAGGCGATGAGCTGTTGATAAAAACGTATACTTCACTTTCGTATTGGAAAAGAAATAAGAATGAATCAATCGAAGATGCCCTTAAACGAGTACCTGTTTCATTAAATTACCAGGTGGAACCACAAGGAGAAGCTGTCTGTTTTAAAAATGATAACAGTGGATTTTATACTTTGAGTGAGCGACCAACATTGATAACAGCAGTAAATCTAAACTTTTATCAAAGGCAATAAGATAGTTCAAAACTCTTCCACAACTGTTCTGCCTTCCATTCTGGGCCTTCCTTTCAAGCCTTAATATTATACAGGTTACCTTCTAAGATACTTATTTGTTATATTATCCTAATTTTCAATATAAGATTCTGATATATATTAGCTATACAATTAAATTGCCTGAATTTCCGTTAGTTGCCTAACCTCAAAAATATGAAATGAAAAAACTACTCGGCTTCGGTTTAATCGTAACCCTACTATTGGCATCCTGCGCAAAAGAGAAAGGTCGTCAGCAAGACAAAGACACCAACTACCATTTTACTTTTAAAGTAAATGGTAGTGCAAAAGCTTATACAGGCTACATATATGGGCATCTCGATACTACCAATAACATTGTAGAACTTACAGTTTTGGGAGCCCCTTCAGTAACTTCCTATGATGATTATCTTGGGTTTTACCTAAGTAATGACGACGGAAATGGAAAACTTAGTGCTGGTCAATTTCTGGATACTGAAACCAATCATACGATACTTGCCACCCATGTTGCCAATGCGGTGGAATATGAGGCCGGGCAGTCCGTGGCTATGGATGCTGTGACCGATGGTGCTACCATTACTAATCATTTTAAGTTTACCATCACCTCGATAGATAAGAATGCAGTGCGTGGCACATTTGGAGGAGATTTTTTTGCAAATGGAGATGCGAAGAATGGCGCCAAATTAAGTATTACAGAGGGCGATTTTTATGTACAAATCATCTGACCTTATTCATATAAAAATATCTCGACTCTGAAATCAGATTGGCTGGGATATGGAAATTCTCAAACAAAAAGCCCTGTAAACCAATATTTACAGGGCTTTTGAAATATCCTGGAAATCACAGAGGCAACTCTGTGATTTCCAATTATCCTTG
>CAMLGP010000208.1 GCA_946479535.1 uncultured Bacteroidota bacterium | reverse complement strand
TGTGACGATCATGGAAGGCGCACGGGTCGGGAAGAACTGTCGCATTTTCCCGGGAGCTGTAATAGCAGCCATTCCACAGGATCTCAAGTTCCAGGGGGAATATTCCAATGTATTTATCGGTGATAATACTACCATACGTGAGTTTGTGACCATCAACCGTGGTACCAAGGATAGGGACAAGACGGTCATCGGGAAGAATTGCCTGATCATGGCGTATTGTCATTTTGCGCACGACTGCTTTGTGGGTGATAATTGCATTACCAGCAATAATACACAGGTTGCAGGTCACGTAACTATTGGCGATTGGGCCATATTGGGTGGTATGTGTGCCGTTCACCAGTTCGTCAAGATCGGTCAGCACTCCTTTGTAAGTGGTGGCTCACTGGTGGGCAAGGATGTACCTCCTTATATTAAGGCAGCCCGCACTCCGTTGAGCTATTCTGGTGTTAATTCAATTGGATTAAAACGCAGAGGCTTCAATGTTGAACGTATCAATCAGATCCTGGATATATACCGTGTATTATATAATAAGGGCATGAATACCAGCCAGGCTATGGAATATATCGAAGAAGAAATGCCCGCCACCGATGAACGGGATGAGATTCTGACTTTTATCCGTGAAAGCGGGCGGGGTATCATCAAACGGTTTCATAAAGGAAACGGCGATGACGATATCTCTATCTGACGCCGGCAAGCGCTACAACCGCGAATGGATCTTCCGGCACTTCACTCATACATTTGAATCAGGACAATCTTATGCAATCACTGGTCCTAATGGATCAGGAAAGAGCACGTTATTACAGGTGATCAGCGGAAGTATGATGCTGAATGAAGGAAAGATTCGCTATTCTCCCGATAGTCATCGGGATAGTTCAACCAATCCCGATGATTATCGGGATGAAACAATTTATAAATCAGTAAGCATCTGCGCTCCTTATCTGGAAGTAGTGGAGGAAATGACCGTAACTGAATTCCTGGATTTTCATCATGGGTTCAAACCATTCATTGCTGGCATCAGTAAGGAAACTATCCTGTCTGCCGTAGGTTTGGAAAAAGCAGCCAATAAACAGATACGTTATTACTCTTCCGGAATGAAACAAAGGGTAAAACTGGCTCAATGCATTTTTTCAGACACGGCCATCGTATTACTGGATGAACCCTGTACCAATTTAGATGCTGAAGGGATTGAATTATATCATCGATTAATTTCCGGTTACTGTTCCAACCGGCTTGTTGTGGTGAGCAGTAATGATAAGGTGGAATACAGTTTTTGCAACCACCTTATCTCCATATCTGATTATAAATAATGAATTAGTGCGCGCTGCTGAGGTCCATTTTTCCCTCCTGCTTCTTCCTCCTCGCAAGAAGTACAAACGGAATACAGATCAGGAAGGCAATACCAGTATACAGGAACACATCCATGTACGATAACACAGCTGCCTGTTTTGTAACAGTAAAATCAAGCATGGCATAGGCCTTCTTCAAAGCTAAATTTTCAGGAGTGCCTTCATACATAAACTTGTGTTGCAGGCCAATTACCCTGTTCTGCACGTCCGGATCGGTTACATTCAGATGTTCAACCAGATTTCCACGATGGATCATATTCTTATGTGCCATGAAAGTGGTAATGATCGCTATACCGAAAGACCCTCCCAGTTGCCGCATCATTCCAGTAAAGGCAGCACCATCACCAATCTGTCGTCCCTTCAGTGAACTCAATGAAAGCGCAGTGATCGGGATAAACAAAAGTCCCATTCCCATGCCTCGCATTATCAGCATCCAGAAGAAAGACTGTACACCTGTATCCGGAGTGAGTATTTTATATCCCCAGAAGCAAAAGAAGAAAAAGATTAACATGCCCAGAGATACCAGATATTGCTGCGGCACACCTTTTTGCAATATCCTGCCGATAAGGGGCATCATAAATGCAGTAGTGATGGCAGAAGGTATCAATAACATTCCAGCCTGTGTGGCTGTCCATCCAAGTGTGGCCTGAACATATAATGGTATAATGAACGTTGTACCATACAATCCAAATCCCATAATAAAGGAAAGTATGGTCCCCACCCGCAGATTTCCGTTGTTCAAAACACGCAATTGAACAACCGGATTTCGAAAAGTCATTTCTCGCCAGATAAAGAAGAAAAATCCCAGGACTGCCGTAACTGTTAATATAAGTATCGTCTGACTATTGAACCAATCATCTTCCTGTCCTTTCTCCAGTATAAATTGCAATGAGCCAACAAATACCGCCAAAAGCCCAATTCCCAGCCAGTCAATATCCTTAGGCGCACTCTTTTCTGCATATTTCGGGCTCCTTACAAACTGAAGTGTAAGAAGAGTAGCTATAATGCCGAGCGGAATGTTAATATAAAAGATATAAGGCCATTGCCAATGATCTGTTATATACCCTCCCAGGGGAGGACCTAATGTAGGACCCACAATAACTCCCATACCATAGATCGCCTGAGCCATACTTCTTTTTGCAGGAGGATAACTTTCCGTAATAATAGTTTGGGAAGTTACCAGTAACGCGCCTCCTCCAATCCCTTGCAGGAAACGGAAGATGACAAGCTCATTTAATCCTGAAGCATTACCGCATAAAAAAGAACAGATGGTAAACAGAATAATGGAAGCCGCAAAATAATTTCTTCTGCCAAACTGTTGTGACAACCAGCTTGTCATTGGTATGATGATAACGTTTCCGATAGCATAAGCAGTAATTACCCAGCCAATCTCACTGGTGGTAGCACCCAGATTCCCCTTCATTGGATTTATTGCCACATTCACAATGGTTGTATCCACAATTTCCAGCAGCGCGCAAACAATAGCGGTGATGGTAATAATTACCCGCCGCGGTCCATATTCAACTAATGATTCTGCCTGAGTCATGTAAAAAGTTTAATAAATTCAAAAGGTTTCAGAAGTTTAAGAAGTTATTTAGAGAAGGTTCTAATAGCTAACTTTTAAACTTCTTAAACTTTTTAATCAAGATGAACATCCGTAAATACATTCATACCTGGTCTCAGTTTATGCACCAGTGAGTCATTCACATCTGTGAATACGATCTTCACAGGAAGACGCTGTACAACTTTTACAAAGTTGCCGCTTGCATTATCCGGAGGCAATAGAGCAAAGGTTGAACCTGTTGCAGGAGAGAAGGAAGCTACAGTTGCCTGGAACTTATGTCCGGGATATGCATCCACACTCACTACAACCTGCTGACCAATTTTCATCTTGTCCAGTTGAGTCTCTTTAAAATTCGCCACTACCCATACATCATCGCTGTGAACGATGTTGAATAAAGCCTGTCCTGACTGAACATATTGTCCGGGTTGCACATTTACCTTTGACACCAGACCATCCTGAGGAGCTGTGATCACAGTATAAGAAAGATTCAGTTTAGCTGCATCTACATCCACCTGCTTTTGTTTAATAGTTGCGTCAGCAACATTGATCTGTGAAGCAGTTGCATTGCTTTGTACGGCTACCGCATTGCTCTGGGTGGAAGCCTGCTTCTTTTGTTCTTGCAAGATTGCCACCTGCTTTTCTGCAGACTGTTTTGCAGCAGATGCCTGCTCATATTGCTGTTGCGTAATGGAGTGGTCCTTGATCAGGTTCTCATAGCGCTCAAAATCCTGAGTAGCTCTCCAGAGATTTACTTTGGCTGCTTCAATTTGCGCATCAACTGTTCCAACAGATGCCTGTGAAGTAGCAATATTCGCTCTGGCGGCAGAGGTAACTGCCTTTGCATTGCTCAGATTTGTTTGTGCTATTTCCAGCGCAGCTTCTGCCTGTTCTACCCTAATCACATAATCTCTGTTATCAAGGATCAAAAGGGTATCTCCTTTCTTTACACGCTGGTTATCTTTTACACGAGCTTCCATTACATAGCCGGCAACGCGAGGGATAACAGGACTGATATCTGCACTCACCTGTGCATCATCAGTATCTTCATGATGCAGGCTGTGATTGTATTTGCTGATGCCAAACCATGCACCGCCAATTACCAGTAGGACCAATATTATTAGAAACACAGGGTTTCTTTTTTTCGTTGCTTTTACTTCGTTGGTTTCGTTATTAGTTGCCATATCTTTTCGCTTAAATATTGTTATTTGTTAGTATTAAATTCAGTAAGACCTGCTACCTGCAGGAGTTTGTTATAAGCCACTACCGCATCGGCTTTTGAGAACACATAGTTCAGCTTTGCCTGTAGCTGTGCCACATCGGCATCCAGCAGGTCAGTAGTTGTGGCCAGGGCATTATTGTATTTATTTTTTGTGATGCGGTAATTCTCATTTGCCTGTTCAACAGCTTTTGCATTTACTTCCACTTTTTTCTGGCTGCTGAGCAGGTCCAGGTAACTCTTGTTAACCTGAAGCCTTACCTGATCATTCAGAATCGCTTCATTAGCTGTTAACTGTTTTACGCGTGCTTCTGCCTGCTGAACTTTGGATTTATTTTTCCATAGGGATCCAATATTATAAGAAACACCTATTCCTATATTCAGGGCATTGGTTACAGAGAATACATTGGGAATATCGGCAGCGATATAACCACCAGTCAGTGCCAGGCTTGGATACAATTCAGCCTTAGTGGATTTTACCCCAGATTGTGCTGATTTCTTATGCAGATCCATTGCAGCCATATCTTTTCTGTTGGTCATTGCAGCGGTTACATATTCTTCCAGTGCTTTAGGACCAATAGCCTGATCAAGCACTGTTGAATCAGGAACGATCTCCGTCTGGTCAGGCAATCCCAGCATCAGGTCCATATTCACATTGGCCAGTTGCCAGTTATTCTGTACATCCAGCAAGGTCAACTCAGTATTGGATGCCTGCAGTTCTGCTTTCAGCAATTCATTTCTCGCCAGTAATCCATTTTTCTCAAGATTGCTGAAATCTTTTACCCTGGCTTCTGCCTGTTGGAGGTTTTCCTTTACCAGTTCAACGGCTGTTTTTGCTTTGTACAGATTGATATAGGCTTCAATGATATTCTGCACAACTTCTTCCCTGTCATTATCCGCATCCAGCCTGGCAGCTTCTGCCAGGTAGCGGGATGATTCAATGCCGTACCTGATCTTTCCACCCGCATAAATGGGAAGGGAAGCGTTCACAATACCATACATGGCCTGTGATACTTTAGGGGATTCACCTGATCCACTGCCACCGCTATTGTCTTTGCTTTTGAGATCAAAATTTGCAGTGTTCAATCTCAGGTATGATCCGGATAATTTTACATCGGGCAATTTCCTTTCAACAGCCTCTTTTAAGGCGGCTGTTGCTTCTTCAATCTTAGCCTGGCTGCCGGCCAGCGTGTGGCTATTCTTGATGCCCATGTTAATGGCATCCGGCAGTGATAATGGTTTTTGGTTTTGTCCTATTACTGTTCCTGTTACCAGAATGGCAATGGTCAAAATAATTCCTTTCCTAATCTTCATAAGTCAATATTGCTTTAAATAATGATTTGAGGTAAACACTTAGTTTCTTGCGAAGCTGCTTTTCAAATTGTTCATCCGACAATGATTGCAGGTTGTTCAATTCTTTATAGTAGTGTTTGGTAGTATAGAGGTGGTTTACGGTACCGAAAAGTGTGTTCATCATCAGGGAGATATCGATCTCCTTTTTAAACTGCTTTTTACGCTGCCCTTCCTGTACCAGTTGTTTGATCAATTCCTGGTTGGTCTTTTTCACATTCAAAATGGCGGAAGCTACGGGACCGTGAGTATGAATGATCTGTTCTCTCGCCATTACGCGGTGAAAACATTGCTGATTCTGAAATTTGTCGATATAAAAATCGATGAGTACATAAAATTTTTCAAGTGGCGACAACTCCTTATTCTCAACCATTCCAGCCACCAGCTGCCGGGTATTCTCACCCCGGTATTTGAAAATGGCTACCAGCAGGTTGTCTTTAGAGCCGAAATAATAGGATATCATCGCCAGGTTCACATCTGCTGCTTCT
>CAMLGP010000207.1 GCA_946479535.1 uncultured Bacteroidota bacterium | reverse complement strand
CTTGATGATCCATCACCCCTGGAATGCCACATGGGAGTTGCGTCCAGGAATCCTCCGCGCCACACCTGAACGATGGTTCCTCTGTCAAGGTCATAGGTATAATGTACGAGTTGTGGAGAACCCACACTCACGGCATGGGTTACACGTACTGTGTCAATATCCATAAAGCTTCTTAGAATGGTATTTCTGGTTGCATTGATCAGGATTGGATCCACAGGTTCTCCGGAAGGAACATTGGCATCACTGATAACATATTCTCTTATACCCGGGCCTGAAATGGATAATCCCAATGCTGGTTTTGCATAATCAGCGGTTTTGAAATAAAGAATAATGAAGGGATGATCTCCTGCACTTAATGTTACTCTGGCCCTTCTTCTTCTTTCTCCTGCTCCAAATACTGGTTTATCATCCAGAACCATTGAGCCACTTCCGCCAGGAGCATTTAATCCCAGGTTATATTCTCCCGCTTCCTTAACCCGAAGTACACCGGTATACCGGATCAGGAATTCATTATCAAGTGTTGTAACGTTAGAAGTAAGTATTACTGAACTACCTTCTGCAATTGCTTTTTGCTTTTTATAATCGGGCTCCGTTTCAAACACACCTTTATACACTGCATATTTAAGATCTGCCAGCTCAGGCTTTGGTTTTCCATAAGGAGTTAACCTGATATTCCTGAAGGCTACCGGCCCATGATCTCCCTGGAGACGAAGTGGACCAATAGCCACTTCATCATTTGCCAGTGGCCCACGCGTTGGTCCACTCAACTCTACATCTTCATGAATAACCACGCCATTTAATTCAACCCTTAAAATTCTGGCGTTCTCCGTCTTCTGTCCGCTTTCATTAAAGCGAGGCGCCTGGAATGATATTTTCATGTGCTGCCATACTCCGGGTGCGCGGGTAGCATTCTGACGGGGTGCATGACCATCATATCCTTTTTGTCCATCAGGCTTCGAATCATTCCATCGTTCATAAATACCGCCGTTATCACCAGCCTTTGTGGTAAGACTGGTCCAGCTATCCAGCAACTGTATCTCGTATCGTCCCTGCAAATAAATACCTGAATTGGAACCTTTGGCCATCATATAATCCAATTCCATGTCAAGATCACCATGCGGAAAAAATAATATATCCTGTGCCTGTACGCCCTGTTCAGGCAGATTTACCAATATCCCGGTCCCCGAAACGGTAAACAGTTTATTAGCAGTACTTAAATCAGCCGAAACCTCTCCCGCAATATGCCAGTTGGAGGAAGGTGATTGAAATCCACTAAGGTCTTTAAGCAACATATTAACCTGGGCACGCGATTGGATTGCACTTACTATCATTATAAAAATGATACCAGCGCGTAAACGTTTTGTTTTCGAATAACAGCTATTCATCATATTATTTTATTACCCTTAAAAACTTAATTCTTTGTTAGTATCACTGGTGTATCGTTATTCCTTGCAAATAACAGTATCTTATTTTTCTTTCCTGCAAGGTCAGTTATATCCCTTAAAGGGCCTCTAATATTGATACCTGATCGATTTGCGGTTAAGGCAGAAAAACCTCCTTTCCCATCACCTTTCATCATCACTCCATAGCTTGCATCATAGATCCCCACCTCTGGCTTGGCTTCATACAGATTGCCGCCCATCAGGATATCCAGATTTCCATCGCCGTCAAAATCACCAACGTTGATACCATACATGATTGATTCCTGGGCAGGGCCTGGAAGTGCGTTCCTGGTAAATGTTCCGTTCTTATTATTGATAAACACACTGCTTTCCATAACCATTGCTTCAAGGCGGATAGCCTGACTCAGTTGCGCGGGTGTAAATATGTCTCCGATGGTTTGCTCTTTATAATTTTCGTACTTCAGGTATTTTTTCTTTAGATAAGGTAATACCGATACGAGGTCATGTCTTAACAATACCGGGTAAGAGCTATCGCCATTGTAACAGGTAATGATCTGCTGTACGGTACCATTATTGGCAAAATCTCCGGCATACATATAAACCGGTTTTTCCGGACTGGCTTTGAACCTGGAATTCAATCCGTGATTGGCAGCAACAATATCAGGGTATCCGTCATTATTAATATCAGCGATCGCCAGCCTGTTCCACCAACCATTTGTTTTATCCAGTCCTGCGGGAATAGTTGTTTCCTTCAGCGTTTTGTTTTCATTGTGGAATATACGCACTGCCATGTACTCACCAGTTACAACGAGGTCCGGTTTATTATCCTTATCGTAATCAAACCAGGCGGCATCAGTAACCATGCCCAATGATCTCATTGCCGGGGATACCTGTTCTGTTGCATCAGTAAAATTGCCTTTCCCATCATTATTTAATATATATCCTTTGCAGGGGTAACCATAACGGGAAGGAGTCAGTCTTACGCCAACAAAGAGGTCCATATCACCATCCCCATCATAATCTGCCGCCCGCACACAGCTGGTACTTTCAAATATAAAAGAGGGTAATACCTGCGGTGATTTAGTAAATTTTCCCCTTCCATCATTCAGGTACAACCGATTGATGAGGTCGGTTGAATTAGAAGAGAATTCATTTCCTCCACTGCATACATAGAGGTCCTGATCACCGTCTCCATCTGCATCAAAAAATAAGGCATCAGTATCCTCACTTGCAGCATCTTTTTGAAAGAGGGATTCATTAGTTTTTACAAACCGGCCATTAGCAGTCTGCATATACAAGGCGCCGGATTGGTCTTTTGCGCCACCGATATAAAAATCTTCCAATCCGTCCTTATTTATATCTCCTTTTGCAATATGCGGTCCCTGGGTTGAAAGCATGTGAAATGTGAGCCTGTCGCGGTCAAAATCATTAAACTTATTCTCCTGGTGTTTAAAATCAATTCCGTAATTATTTACTGCCATTGAGAACTGAGGCTTCACCAGCATAGTGTCCTTTTGAGAATAAGCTGCATCTTTTTGTTTCAGGACAATCTGCTGATTGGGTTTTACATCATACAATATCTGAGAGCTTCCGTCGTTCCATACCACTTCAACCTGGTCTATTTTATTAACTTTCCCCAATCCAAAATTTAATCTGCTGTCAACAGTGGATTCAAACCCACGCACGGGCATTTGCTCCTGATAAGCAATTTTCCCATCATAATGCACTGTTACCCTGGCACCCAATCCAAATTTGTTCATTCCCTCTCCTTCCAGTGAAACTTTCAGGAATTTGTTCTCAGGATGCTGTTGGATGCATTGATTCCGGTAAACAAAACAGGGCATATTCACATTATTCACAACCAGGTCAAGATCACCATCATTATCCAGATCACCATAAGCGGAGCCATTGGAAAATGATGGTTCATCCAGGCCCCATTCCTTTGCCTTATTCGTAAACTGAAGTTCCCCTTTGTTGGCAAAGGCATAATTAGAAACAGGATGAGAAGGGATCAGATCGATCATTGTCTTGAAATCTGCCTTACCTGAGACCACATCATTATAGAATTTTTCATTGGAAATGTATTGCACATAATCCTCATTGGTAAGATCCTGGTAGATCCCATTGGCAACGAAAATATCTTTGAGACCATCATTGTCAAGATCGGTCATTAATGCGCCCCAGCTCCAGTCTGTTGCACAGACTCCGGAATAGCGACCCACCTCACCAAATGTATTGTTTCCATTATTTACCTGCAGCATATTACGGGTAAACTGGTGATAGTAGCCATATTTAATATCCAGCTGATATTTATCCCAGCTCTGGAACGTGGTCTTTGTTTTAACGGAAGCATCATCTTCTGGCAGCATCTCTGTAACAAATATGTCTGCATTCCCATCATTATTGATATCAGCCATATCCGCACCCATGGAGGCATTGCTGATGCTCATCATTTCGTTTTCGAGATCTTCTTTAAAAGTTCCATTGTGCTGATTGAGGTATAGGTAATCGCGCTCAAAGAAATCGTTGGAAACATATATATCCTGCCAACCATCATTGTTTACATCTCCTACCGTTACGCCCAGGCCAAATCCGATCACACTACCATAGATCCCGGCTTCTTCACTGATGTCAGTGAAATGACCGTTATCATTCCGGAAAAATTTATGCCCACCTACTGAGTCCCTCACATTGCGCTGATTCTTTTGCAGATCAAAACTGCCAATCGCTTTAAAGGAATGCGGCGTGCGTGGATAATCCCCGATCATCCAGACCGTATTCTGCTGCCTTTTCAGTGAAGGTCATGTTGCCGTTATTGATATAGAGTTCATTTTGCTTGTTATCTCCTTTCACATCCCCACTATTGCATACATATATATCAAGCAATCCATCTCCATTTATATCAACCATACTCACTCCCGTAGACCATTTCCCTTTTTTTCCAATCCCTGCTTTATCAGTTATATCTTCAAACTGGAAATTGCCTTTGTTGAGATAAAGCTTATTGGGCTTCATATTGGCAGTAAAGAATATATCCGGGAGACTGTCGTTATTAATATCTCCAATGGCCACTCCACCGCCATTATAAAAATTACGGTAGGTATATATATTGAATTTGGCGTCGTAAGACAGATCGTTGCTGAAGTGGATATTGGTTTGATCAGGGTCCATCTTTTGAAATAACGTGTTGGCCGCATGTTGGTGAACTACAGGCTGTTTACAGGAATAAAATAATCCTGCTGCAATTGCTATTACTCCTAACTTTTTAAAAAATATTGTGACCTTCAGCATGCTATTTTATTGTGACTTTTTTGTTCTTCTCTGCTTTTTCTCTTCTTGTATCCACGTAATCTACTTTAACATCCATATCATCAAATCTCCGGATCAGTATCCGGCGGTTTCCATCCAGCTTTACCCAAACAGGTGCTTTTTCCTTTTCTACAATTTTCATAAAAGGATTTCCGGCAGGATACCATTTTTCATAAAGTTTTATTACCTCTGGCAATAAACTATCTGCGCTTAATTTTTTATTCTCTGGCATCCACCCTGAATATTCAAATTTTGTCCAAAGGCTATAGATAGTTCCATCTTTAAACTCAGGATAAAAAGTCATGAATCCCGGATATTTCAATTCTCCTTTATCCAGGATATACTGAACACAGGTATTACCGGGGCCATCCTTGAACATCCCTTTCTTATTCATATCCCAGCAATGCATGTAAAAATCCTTACTGGTCATGCCCAGCGAAATGCCAAAGTAAATATCATTGACAACCTTGCCGCTTTCACGCTCCTTTCTTACCATTTTGGTATACCGCTGCATATCTGTTTGCTGGCAGGAAAATAATCCTGTCAATAAGAGTATCAGTATCAAATTCATCACCTTCATTTCAAAAAAATTTATTTAGTCAGCTCCATCACTTTCACCTGCTGATTATTTATGGCAAGCAGTAATAGCTGCGTGTTATTTGTGTTAATTAATACCATATCCCTCACAGCACCAATTGACCAAAATCCGCTTTTGGCTTCATTCATCAATTCAAATCCTCCCTTCCCATCACCTTTTAGCAGACATCCATAGGTACCATCATATATACCTGCTTCGGGTTTCGACTGATAGAAGTTCCCTCCCAGCAAAATATCCATATTGCCATCTTTATCAATATCTGCTACCGCAATACCATACATGGCCGAAAGTTGAGCGGCTGGTGGCAATGATTTCCGGATAAATTTGCCATTCTTATCATTAATGAATATGCTGCTTTCCATGCAGACTGCCTTTAGCTGCGTTGCATTGGCAATCTGGTCCCCGGTAAATACTGCCTCTATAGGCTGATTCTTATAATCAGCGTATTTTAGGTATTTCTTTTTTAAATAAGGTAATACAGAAACCAGATCATGCCTTAAGGACATGGGATAGGAACTATCCCCATTATAACAGGTAAGTATCTGTTCAAATGTACCATTATTATCAAAATCTCCCACATACAATCGAACCGGTTTCTCTTCGCTGGCATGGAATCGTGAATTTAATCCATGATTGGCTCCAATGATATCAGGGTAA
>CAMLGP010000206.1 GCA_946479535.1 uncultured Bacteroidota bacterium | reverse complement strand
CCGATTAGCAAACAATATCAATATGAGTAGAGCCAAAAGTATGGATGCCCTGATGAGAAAATCTGCACTCCGTGGCTTATCCATTCAGCAAAGGGTTCCCCTTCTTATTTGCATCCTGCTTATCTGTGCGATGGTTACATTTAGCTGGATATCCTATATAGGTGTGAAAAAGGCCTCAATGAAAAGCGGGTATGATCGTCTGAATACCCTTACGGATCAGCTAAGCACCATGCTGTCTCAATCCATGCAGAACAATATTACAACAACACGTACTACCGCTTCCATCCCCGAGATCAAAAAATGTCTTCAGACCCTGGAACCACACATCTGTACAGATGCATTGGTTCAGTTAGATAAAATGAGACAGGATACCACCACTGTATTCATTCAATTGCTTGACACACGCCTGCGTGAAGTACTGCACTCTTCCAGGAAAGCGATCGAAACAAGGGTAAATTTTGACTCGCTGAATGCTTTTCATGCTTCAATAGATACAGGGGCAATAGGCAAGATCTATCCATTTAAGGACTCAATGTACTATGCTACCACCATCCCTGTAATTGATAATAAAGTCATACTTGGCTATATTGTTAAATGGCGATCAATTAACTCAACGCCTGAAGCTTTGGAAAGGCTATCCGCATTGCTGGGAGCAAAAGCAAAACTGTATATAGCAAATACCGACAGAAGTCTGTGGACAGATATGGTACGGCCAATTGCAAATCCAATACCCAAAAATGCCAACTTTCGATCCAATACATACGAATAATTACATGGTAAAGGAAATGGGGTAATTGCAACGGAAAAACCTATCCGGAATACCCCCTGGCTCCTCCTTATTGAGTTTTCTGAGAAAACCGTTTTGGAACCAGCAACAACTTATTTACAATGGATCATCATTATCGCATCAATATTGGTTTGTATCGGCATTTTTATTACCTGGATATTGAGTCGCAATATCACAAGACCACTCAATAAATTAACCGCTGCTGTATCTATGATGGCAAGCGGCAATGATTCACCAGCTGTAGCCATAGACCGCAGGGATGAAGTAGGTAAACTGGCCAGGGCGTTTAATGCCATGACGATACAGGTACGCAATGCAAAAACCGATCTGGAACAAAAAGTTGTTGAACGTGAACAGATGACAGAACAGTTACGGAACCTGTCTGCTCACCTGCAAAACATCCGTGAGCAGGAGCGTATTCACATCGCACGGGAGATGCATGATGAATTGGGCCAACTGCTTACCGGATTCAAAATGGATGTATCCTGGCTAAGAAAAAGATATGCTACAGAGGACCCTGTTATTAAGGAAAAACTGACTGAAATGGAATCACTCATTAATGATGCTGTTTCCTTTGTCAGAAAAATTGCAGCAGAACTTCGTCCGAGTATCCTTGATGACCTGGGTCTTATACCTGCACTTGAATGGCAAAGCAAAGAATTCCAGAAACGGTATGGAATTGAAGTTGAATTCAATTCCAGGGTACAGGACATTCACACAACTGAATTGATAGCCACAGGCCTCTTCAGAATGTACCAGGAATCACTGACCAACGTGGCCCGACATTCAGAAGCTTCAAAAGTGCAGTCAGTCTTGCAAACTTCAAATACCCACATCACTCTTACCATTACAGATAATGGAAAAGGATTTGATATTGACAGTAGCGGTGAACGAAAAACACTGGGGTTATTAGGAATGAAAGAACGCGCTTTTATGATTGGCGGAAAACTGGATATCAATTCCAGACCTGGAGCAGGAACAACCATTTCAATCAAAGTACCGAAAGTAGATGATTAAACTTTCTGTTCCACAACACTACTTTCAGCCCTTACAACAGGATCTACTTTTTTGTTACTGAATTTTTCCATACGGTTAAGCGCCCAGATCGAAAAGACCAGCCAAAGGAAACCTATGGCAAATCCTGCAAGCACATCACTGGCATAATGCACGCGCAAATAAATACGGCTAAACCCTATCACGAAAATCAGTAACACGAGCATAATCATTAGCGTCCATTTCAGCCATCTCAGTTTGACTAATTTCCATACAATATAAATTAGCAGACCGTAAAAGGTTACACTCATCAGTGCATGGCCACTGGGAAAGCTTAATCCCCTTGCTTCTTCCAGCAAAGGAATATCCGGGCGCGGGCGGTCAAATAAATTCTTCAGCAGGAACATCAGGGCCAGGCTGCTTAAGGCAATTGCAGGCACTTTGATGGAGTACCACCGGTGACGTCTGATAAACAGGAAAAATATGATCAGTACAATATTTGCCGGTATAAGAAAGGTATGTTTGCCCAGCTCAGTAAAGAAAAGCATGATGCCGTTATTACGCGGGCTCACAAGAGAAGACAGGTAAGTAAATACCCGGTCATCAAAATGCTCATCCTTCATCACAAATATGTGACGCACTATTACGATAAACGCTATCAGCGCCAGTAAAAAGATCACTAATACAATCGCCATCTCAATTGACAGAAGCGCCAGCGCTGCCAAAGCCTTTTTGAACTTTGATGAGATGTATTTGAACATACGGGATGTAACATACAAACAATATACCTATTTCGGCGCTGGAAGATCAATATCTATGGCTAGGCCCGTATTGTAAATAAGAATTTGGTCCCTTCGTCCAGTTTGGAATCAATCCATATCCTTCCTCCATGTAGCTCAACAATCTTCTTACAATGTGCAAGACCGATTCCTGAACCCTGGTACTCATTCCTGCTATGAAGGCGTTGAAAAATGATGAATATTCTGTCGCTATGCTTTTTATCAATACCGATTCCATTATCCTTAAACGAAAACTCGTACGCGTTTTTATTTTTCTTTACCGTGATCCTGATTTTGGGCGAAACCTCCTTCTTCCTGAACTTGATAGCATTCGTAAGAAGGTTTTGAAACAGCTGTTTCATTTCTGTGGGATAACCTGTGATAACAGGCAAAGGATCAGATGTAATTTCAGCACCTGTTTCCCTGATCACCACCGTCAGATCTGCCAGCGTTTCTTCCAGTACTACATTACAATCCACTTTTACCTGAGACTCTGCCTTGCCAATCCTGGAATAATCCAGCAGGTCCTTGATCAATACCTTCATCCGGTCTGAAGCCTGCAGAATATAGGTAAGGTATTTATCCGCCTTTTCATCCAGTTTTCCATGATATTGCTTTTGTAAAAGCTCCACAAAACTGGAAGTAGTACGCAAAGGTTCCTGCATATCATGTGACGCAACATAGGCGAATTGCTCCAGTTCCTTATTTTTTCTTTCCAGCTCTTTATTGGCCATCTCTGCATCTGCACGAGCCCTGTGCTCTTCTTCTGTAGATTCCAGTAGCTGTCTTGTCTTTTCATTGACAAGGTGCTCCAACCGGGTCTTCTGTTTCCTGATGGATCGCATACGGAATCGGAAAATAGCCACAACAACTGTTGCAATGGCCAGAACACAAAGTATTTTGAACCACCAGGTTTTCCAGTAAGGTGGTTTAATAGTCAGGTTTACTGATACGATTCTCGTAGACCAGTCCCCTTCATTATTCAATCCTTTGACTTTAAAAACATAATTACCCGGATCCAGGTTGGTGTATGTAGCCGTACGGTTAGTACCGATTTCATTCCATCCATTGTCAAAGCCTTCCAGCATATAGGCATAGTGCTTTTTCTCCGCTACCGTATAATTAAGGCTTGCAAATTCAAAAGTAATGACGGATTGACCGTAAGAAAGCGTCAGCTCCTTTGTTTCGGTTATATCTTTTTTTAATGGCGATGGGTGTTGGGAGTCCCGCGCTATGGGAACTTTCTTATTGAGGATCTGGAGACCAGTCAAAACCAATGGTGGCTCATAAACGGCTTCTTTGATCTTGTCCGGGTAGAATTCATTGAATCCATTAATACCCCCAAAAAGCATGGCTCCTGCTTTCGTTTTGCAGACAGCGTGACCTTTAAATTCGTAGGATTGAAGACCATCAGCAGGAGTATAATTCTTGAATTTTTTGGTCTGCAAATCCATCCTGGAAAGTCCCCGGTTTGTGCTTATCCATAAATATCCCTTATTATCTTCCTGTACTCCAAAAATTACATTATTGGGAAGGCCATCCTCTACAGTATAAACCGTAAACTGGCCTGTCTTGATATCAAGGTAATTTAATCCTGCCATGGTATTGATCCAGAAGTTTCCACGACTGTCCTTATATAAATAATTGATTCGATTATCACTTAAGCTGTTCCTGCCTTCTTCATGAATATAACGGGTAAATTTTTTCGTTTTCTTGTTAAAAACTCTAAGGCCACCTCCATCCGTGCCCAGCCAGAGATTGCCATTTTCGTCCTCTGCAATAGTATAGATCTGTTTGATCACACTGCTTGTTGTGCTGTCATCAAATCTAATGAAGGAATTAGAGGAAGGATCATATAGATTTAAACCGCCTCCATACGTACCTATCCAGATATTTTTTTCACGATCCTCAAAGATCACCCAGCCATTATTACTACTGAGAGAAGAAAGGTCCCCTGCCTTATTCTTAAAATGGCGATAATTACCAGACTGAGGGTTGAATACAGTGAGACCATCTGCCCAGGTGCCTACCCAAACATTTCCTTTGCTGTCTTCACAAACATTCAGCACATAATTACCACAAATGCTATTGCTGTTCCTTTCATCGTGTTTATAATAAGTGAATTTCCTGGTTACAGGATCAAAGAGGTTTAAGCCGCCACCGTCTGTCCCAATCCAAATTTTCCCGTTCCTGCTTTCGCAAAAAGCAAGTACATTATTGTGACTGAGACTATTGGGTGCAGAGGTATGTTTATAATGATCAAACCGATTAATATCCCTGTTTAATATATTTACGCCTCCTGCAAAAGTCCCTGCCCACATGTTACCATAGCTGTCTTTATAAATTGACCACACAGAATTATGGCTTAGACTTTTATTATCCACCGGATCATATACATAGCGAGAAAACTGTTTTGACTGATTATTTAATATACTCACACCTCCATTCTCAGTGCCTACCCATAGATTTCCATCTGTATCTTCTCCCAGAGCAATTATAATGTTAGCGGAAATGCTAAATGGATCCTCATAGTTTTGAACGAAATGGCTGAATGTGCCCCTGCTTCTGTCCAGCAACTCAAGACCAGATCCGTCTGTACCAACCCATAACTGATTATAACTATCTTCAAAGATTACCCGCACATTATTATTACCAATGGAAGATGGAGACTTGCTGTCATGCTCATATCGGGTAAATCGTCCAGTCTTTCGGTCCATCCTGTTTAATCCCCCGTTAAAGGTCCCCACCCACACATATTGTTGCCTGTCTACGTAAATGAAACGGGTGTTGTTATCACTTAAAGTTTGATTGTTGAATGGATCGTGACTGTAACGTGTAAACCTGTTTTTTGATGGTTCAAAATAATTTACACCTCCGTCCTCAGAAGATAGCCATAAATTTCCTTCAGCATCAATAGCTATCCCATTCAAAAGATCACTGGAAAGGCTATTAGGATTGTTAGGATCGTTCCTGTAACAGTGAAACTGGTTGGTTTCCTTATTGTACCTGTTGAGGCCGCCGCCACGTGTGGAAATCCACAGGTCTCCATTCTTATCTTGCAGTATGCCAGTAATGAAATTATTACTTATACTGGTTGAATCTCTTCGGTCATTCTTATAGATGGTGAACTGGTAACCATCATACCGGTTTAATCCATCTCTCGTTCCGATCCACATGAACCCACGACTGTCCTGCAGGATACACATGATGTGATTCTGTGATAACCCGGAGTTAATGTCCAGGTGTTCAAAACGTAGACTTTGCTGCTGGCCATTTATTGCAATACAGCCGGCCTGCAGCAGCAGTACAAGGATAAGTTTTTTAAATCTCATGATCATTCAATTGTCATTAACTAAGCGTCTTCTTCATCGGGTATGGAAAAATGAAATGTACTTCCTTCACCCGGGCTTGA
>CAMLGP010000205.1 GCA_946479535.1 uncultured Bacteroidota bacterium | reverse complement strand
TCCTTGAAACCCTTGCGTTTTTATCAACCTATAATATGGCTGCCATTAAAGAGGTTGTTTATCATCAGGTAAGAAATAATAATCCCAGGTATCAACATTCCTATTGTGAGATTCGTGAATACAAAGATCATAGTGTACCCAGACAAATAGCGCGAATTAATTACACCCATGGACCGGTGAGCACAGATACCGTTTTTTTCTACAAAAAAGATTATGAAAAAGGGGTGACCTTATCACCTTTTGTAATTGACCTTAATTCAATTGATGCAAGATCAGGAGCAAAAATATATTTCTATAGAATGCGGGATAATGATGACAATAACATTCTTATTTATACCTGTGTGAATGATGCTAAAGATGAAGGGGTCCAATTTTCCAATTCTCCAGACGATATGCCCGGCATTGCGAATGTGTTGATGGAAAAAACTTCTGATACATACCTTGATTACAGAAAAGACGTGATCCATCGCCTTTTTACCGATGCACAAAAGGATATACTAAGCTAAACTCATGAATAAACTATAAAAGGCGGAATGAGATACCCGTTTAAATTTCTAGATGCATATACTAAAGGCGACTCAGATATTTTTTTCGGCAGAACGGAAGAAATAAAAAAGTTGTACAACATGTTGTTTGAAACAAACATGGTTTGGCTGTATGGGGCATCGGGTACGGGCAAAACCAGCTTGATCCAGTGTGGACTTTCCAATAAGTTCAATCCCTATGACTGGTATGATATTCATATCAAAAGAGGCAAGAACCTGATTGAATCATTTGAAAAAGCGCTGGACGAAGCCGGAGGCAATGAAAACAATGAAAGCAATGAACTGAATGAACTGACAGAATTGCTGGAGCAGCTTGATCTGAAAAAACAGAATATTGAACACGAAAAATCTATTCCCGAAACAGAAATTGCACTTACAGAAAATGCCATCCGGCTACGCAATATTTTTCTGAAACATTTCAAACCTATCTACTTAATATTTGACCAGTTTGAAGAATTGTTTATCCTGGGTGATGAAAGGGAAAAAGAACAATTCCTTGATATTCTAATCGATCTGCAGCGGATTGAACAGCCTGTAAAGATGATATTCAGTATTCGATCTGAATTCATGTTCCATTTAGGTAAATATGAAAAGGAGATACCTTATTTACTCCATAGAAAGCTTGAACTTGAACCAATGGACATCAACAAGGTGAAGGAAGTAATGATTGAGATCCATAAGGCCAAAAATCTGAACGTAAAAATTCCCGCGGAATCAGATGTAAAGAGGGACGAGATAATTGAAGATATATTTGAAAAAGTAAAGGATAAACCACAGGAAAGAACCATTCAATTACCCTACCTCCAGGTATTCCTTGATAAAATGTACATGAAGGTCACCGAAGACCCCAAACAGGAAAAGCTGGCAGAGTTTACTAAAAGTACCGTAAGTGGTATGGGCGATATTGGTAATGTGCTTAGCGAATTATTGGCGGAGTTAGTAGTCAAAATTCTCAAACAGGTAAATAAAGATTTTCCCGACGAGGGCATTGAAGAAAAGCGGATATGGAGTGTGTTGTCCCCATTTGTTACTGTTGATAAAACCAAATCACCGATCCCGAAAGATACTGTTTACAAGCGTGTATTAAATGTAAAAAGGGAAGTAATAGACAGTATTATTTCACAATTGATAACTGGTAAGGTTTTACGGTATGTACCTGAAAACAACCTGTATGAATTGGTTCATGATTCATTGTGCGCATTGATCGCCGACAGGCGTGACCAGGATGAAAAGAATATACTTCGCGCAAAAGAGCTGATAAAAAACCAGCTGCACTTATATAACGATGCGAAAGTCCTGATTTCTGCAAGCGTAATGAATATGATCGAACCGTATCTTTTTGTTTTAATGGACCAGAAACAATTGACGGGAGATGAAATGGATCTGGTATCCAGAAGTATGGATGAAATAAGTTTAGAACGGGATGAAATAGAAAAAGAAAAAAGAAGAATACAGGAAGAAAAAGAAGACCAGAGGGAAAGAGAATTAAAGGCAGCGATTGTGGAAGCTGAACGAAGTCAAAAGCTCAGAAAACGGGGAATGTGGGTAATAGGCATTGCAGTAACAGCAGCAATTATATTGACCGGCCTCTTACTTTATACCGGATCACTAACAAAAAAAGCAGAAGCTGCGCGGGAAGAATTACAAGTCTTGAGTGACAAGAATGAAAGAAACCTGCAGGAAAAGTCACTTGCTTATGCAGAATTAATAAAGCAGCAGGCTATCAATGAGGCGAAAATGTTAGAAACATTCGGTGATAGCTACCGTGATAATGACGATCCCAAGGAGGCTTGCGATAATTACCAGCGGGCAATCGACACCTTGAAGAAAGTTCAGGTTGATTCCCTGCGCCAGGTAATTCAGGCAGATTCAAACTATCAGCGAATATTAACCAAACTGCAACGATGTAATTAATCAAGCATACTTTTTTATGAAAAGAATTGGGGTGGTCATATTCTTATATCTTTCATTTAACGGAACTGCGCAGCAACAGCCATGCAAACGGTATACCGATGCTATGGATAAAGGAAATTCATTTATTCGCGCTAGTGTACCGGTTTATGATTCTGCCCTAAAGTACTTTTTAAAAGCCCAGATTGCCGCAAAGGAATGCGGGATCCGCACGGATACGCCTACCATTAAGATACGCGAGCTTTTCAAAAAAATAACGGGGGAACGTGATAAAGCAACGCAGGCACAGAAACAGACCAAAAAAGCCAGGGTAATCAGCCTTGTCAACGCAGCTTCCGGATTGAAAAAAACAGACCCCACTATTGGTAGAAGCCTGGCAGCTGCAGCATATAATATCTTACCCTCCCATTTAACAGCCTCTGTATTGCATGATTACTTATCAGATACGTTGTTAAATGTTTATACCCGGCTCCAATCGAATTTCAGATCACCATTTGCTTTAAATGACAGCGAGCAGATGGTGTATGCTACAGATGGCCAGTTTGTTCAGTATAGTCTAGAAAATAACAGCAGTAACACCAATTACCTGGGATCAGCTTATAATTCATTTTATGTTGATGACATGTCTGCTGACGCCAATATATGTGTGGGTCATGGCATTTCAGGAGCTGGAACTCAGGAAGTGTCTTTAAAACTTTACTTTCGGCAAAGCGGAAGGTTAAAACAATTGACTGTGCTTGATCGTTCTGTTTCCTCAATGAAGCTATCTTCCAATGGCAATGCCGTGGTCGTTAATTTCTTTGATTCATCTTTTTCAGTTTACGATACCAGTGGGAATAAAATGGTAGAATACAAAAATAGGAAGCGGAATCTGCCAATGAATTTTTCAATTTCGAAGAATGGACGATACGTAGCCTATACTACTGAGTGGGCGCCAGTAAATATAAAGTTCATGGATTGCTCATCCAGGGATACTACCCGGGAAGACAGTGTTTCCATTACAAATTTTAGCGGCTTTGCTTTTTCCAATTCCGTTGAAGAGGAATTATGGGTTGCTCATGGAGATGGAATATGCGCTGTGAGTATGGACTATCGGCTATCTCAGGATAAATGTTATACCATTGGCCCATCAATGAAATATATCACGCCTTTTAATAAGTCCGAAAAATGGGCCGCTGCCACAGTTGATAATACTATTGTTTTACTGGATCATTTGGGAAAACCAATTGATCAGCTATTCCTGGACCCTTCCAAGAAAATTTTAGATATGAGGGTATCTTCGGAAGACAGCTCCTTACTCATTTCCTTACTGGAAGACAAGCCGGTTGTCTGGAAGTTTAAACGTCCATCCGACCATGTTCGGACGATAGAATTACCCCACATAGGGCAGGTTTTTCCAATATCAGTACTAGAAAAAAATCAAATGTTGGGAACACAATTTAATTTCGGAGAAAATCTCAAACCCAGTGTAAAAATTGTTATCTGTAATGAGAATTTTGAAACAACGCAGGTACTGGATTCGCAGGTTGTCCAGCAATTAGAAACCCCTAAATACATTAATTACTCCGCCAAATACCGGAAACTTATTGTAGTACTCAGAAAGCAAATCAGGATCAAAGATCTTGCTCCTAATGGCCATGCAGATATTATTTACGATATTCCAGATCATGGAAATCAATACCCTGCATATTCCGTTAGTAATAATTTTGCTACTATTACTTCAATTCAGAACACTACCGCTACCATTTATTCTACTGATACGAAGAAAAAGCCATCTACCATCAAATTCAATGTTAACGGTGGGTGGGTATACGGGTGGAATGGGAAATTCCTTGTTTATCATTATCCTCAACCTGATTATTATAGTTATCCAAGCCTGGATGTTTTTTCTGCATCAGGAAAAAAGGAAAGGCTTTTTACGCCAACAGAATCATATGGTTATAGCCCCAATGCAGGTAGCACATCGGGAAGCAGCCTTGTTTACACAATACGATATGGGAATGGTGCCAATATAATAGAAATCTATACGGAAGAAGGCTATAAACTTAAGACATACTGGAACATACCAACGGGTTACACTTCCATTACCATTGATGAGAAGAATGGCTATTTATACGTAATGACTACCAACAATATTTATGAATACAAATTGCCAAAATTCCTACTGTATGAGCTGCCGCCAATAACAATTGCTGATAAACTTCGTTATCAGATACCTGGTGTGCTGGAAGAATTATTGAAAAACAGGAATATCATTCCTTTGGCAGAAGGAGCCCGGTTTTGTTTGCAGAACTATCATAAATTATTAGACGAAGAAGATCTTGCTCATTTCAAATCACTGGTATCTCAAATGCCAGAAGCGTCCAAACGGCCTGATATACGATCGTTTGATGCATGGCTTGTATTGAAGCGGTTACAGGAAGAACTTCGCGCCTATCCGAAGGAGCATGAAACGGAGGCTTTAATTATTAATGACTTGATCTTAAAATTCAATAATTGATAGTCGTTTAAGGCAAGGAAATTCTAATCGGCTTTTACCAATGCATTGAGACCATCATTTATTTCGGGTGCTTCTGCAGGGGCTACTTTTACTGTTTCCTTTCCGGGTTCTTTAACGTATTTATTGGTAGAGTCATTTACAATTTCTTTGACCGCTTCCATGGTAGTTGCCTCTTATATTTTCCCATTATTTCCCTCATTCCATCCATCAATCTTCTTTGTCAAAATAAATTTTATAATATTTCTTGCCAGATTGTTTATCAACTCCCTGCTCAATCAGAGATCGATCACCGTGAATATAAATATGGAAGTTCTTATCAAGCTTTATAACGCTTTTGAAACTTTTTTGAGATCGCTTTACAGCCGGTCCTGATATTTCGAACTGGTCGGATATATCGATGTCGCGCTCTTCCAGCATCCGGCTTCCGAAATTCCGGAAAGACTTGACTAGTGCGGGATCCTCAAATACCTTTTTTTCAAAATCACCGGACTTGAACTGTTCATTCTCGTTAAAGTACTTCAGGGTTTTATTCAATAACCCGGCCTGATCAACTTTGGAATATTCATCCTGAAGTTCATTTACAATAAAAGACTTGGCGATAGAAAGGTAATTGTTCGTAAAAGAATAACTATTCTCCAATTCAACGATCCCCAGAAAATCATCTTTCCAAAAATGTGCATTTTCTCCTTTCACATTATCAATCAATTTTACCCGAAAGCCCTCCCTCTGTCTTTGATTAAAAATAAGCACGGCCTTATCTACTTTTCTTGTATCGATCCCATCAACTGATTTTATAGATATCCTTTTCTTTTCATTATTGACCTGCAAAAAACTATGCCTGGTCTCTGCTTTTACAATAACAATGCAATCGGTCACCTGTTTATCAAACTCTACCTGCTCGCAATAGGCAACAAACAATTCTCCATCCTTGATCAATGGATGTTTGGACACTGCCTCCAGGTGTTTTGCAATTGCAATACTTGCTTCATGTAGCTTTTTAGGATTTTCGAAAATATCCAGACAGTAGGAATACACTT
>CAMLGP010000204.1 GCA_946479535.1 uncultured Bacteroidota bacterium | reverse complement strand
GGGTACAGCCAATACAGCATGAATTACAACATTCAACAGTAGGCCGAGACAGATAAAATTCCAAAGCAATAAAGCAGGGCGACCAATCTTTCTTTTAGTATATCCATAATACGCAATAAAAGGTGCTGACAAACCGGAAAGAATATCAAAATTCCTTCCTTCAAAAGTCATCACTTGTGGTACCTGCTTATAAATAAACAATGTAAGCAATATAAATTCTACGGGTACGCGAATAATACTGAGCCAGGTCATCCATTTCTGATCAAATGAATCAATTAATTTCCTTCCGCTTCTTGTTATAAAGAGAATTATTATTCCTATCAGGGATGGCGCTACCAATAATGGTAGAGGGGGTGGAAAGGAAGAGGTGTTTTGATAAAAACCCTTCAGTCCAAGCACAGTTTGAATCAGTAATAGAGCAAATGAAATTCCGAGTATAAGCCTGGAACGTGTAGCCTTATATAAAAAGAATGCTGTTAAAAAAGTTATGAGTGCAAAACTCCAGCTCACCCATATTGGTAAAGTTTCCATTGTAATGTGTTTAATGATTAATTAGTAATACAAAGGAAATACAAACCTGCGCTTCGTCACTTGCCAAATGGCAAGAAATGAAGAATGCTATCCAATTTAACTGTTTTAGATCTGCACTTTCAATAGTCAGGTTAACAGACGGGTTTCTGCCTGGTCTTGTACGGTGTTTTACATTGAGGATTGCATATATATATCTGGAGTTTAGCGTTCAGGTTTCAATTATTCCAATACCAGTGCCAGAATATTATTTCTTGGAGTATTCCTTCCTGATCCTGCTGAGGGATGAATCAGTTATTCCTAAATAAGAAGCAATTGTTTTTAAAGGAGCGTGCTGGAATATTTCAGGATTGGTGGCCAATAGCCGGCCGTATCTTTCTTCTGCAGTTTCAGTGATCATGGATAACATCCGGCTTTTTAAAAAGATCAGGTATTTGACCAAAACGGATCTTCCAAATTCGCGAAACTCATGTAGTGTATGAAAGAGATTGTTCAATTGTTCATAAGTAATAAACCAGCCTTTGCAATCTGTTAGTGCCTGGAGATTCTCTTTTGAAATAGTATGGGTAAAGAAAGAGGATACTTCGAGTACAACCTGGTTGCTGGAAAAGAATCCGGTGGTGACTTCATTGCCTTCGGTATCAATTGCAAAAGCGCGCATAAATCCTTCTTCCAGAAAAAGGTATTCATTGCTCATCTTTCCCTGTCTGAAGAAGAATTCATTTTTGGATATGTTCCTTTCAGAAAAATGTCCGGCGATCTCTTCAGCTATTGTCAGCGTTACAAGACCTGAACTGGTCAGAAACTGAACCAGTTTATTTTTTTCGCTGTTCATTGGCGTAGATTGGACTATAGCAAAATTAGGCACTATCCCGGTTTCTGGATGGGTTAGATCCATGGAGAATAAGAGAGATACAGAGTGAGCTCAGGGCCCACCTTTTCTCTGTGGCTAGCAAAGTATCTCAAAAAAGAACTATTAAAAGAAGAGTATCACCGTTTCCATTTTTCCAGTTGCTGAAGAGTAGCGCGGAGGTCTTTGGGGATAGGCGCTTCCAGGTTTAAGGTATCACCCCCTCTATCGGTGAACTTAAGCTGAAGGGCATGAAGCGCCAACCGGGCCAGCAGGGGCCGTTCCTGCTCTTCATTTTTGGAAAGCTTGAATTTATTTTTAAATCCGGAAAGTAATACTGGCTGGCCATCGCCATATACTTCATCACATACTATTGGATGGCCTATATCTTTCAGGTGAATGCGTATCTGGTGGGTTCTGCCAGTATGGATCCTGAATTGCATCCAGGAATAAATTTTGAAATCTTCTAAAACCTGGTAATCAGTCAACGCTTCTTTTCCTTTACGATTGATCACCATTGTACCTTTCTTTACCGGATGTTCAGCAATGGGGGAGTCAATGCTTCCACTGGCCGGAGCAGGGGAGCCGATCACCAGCCCCACATATATTTTTTCAGTTTGCCTTTCTTCAAATTGAAGGGAAAGATGTCTGTGGGCTTCTTCGTTTTTAGCAAATAGGATCAGTCCGCTGGTATCTTTATCAAGCCGGTGAACTGTATAGATCTTTCCAAATTTCTCCTGCAATAATTTTTTGAGTGAGATATCTTTTCCTTCCCTGTCTGGGATAGATAATAAGCCTGCTGGTTTATTCAAGGCAATAAAATCGTCGTTCTCAAGAATGATCCAGTCTTTATGTAACACTTACTATTGGAGATTTTAATAGAAGAAAATCATTTGCCTTTGCGGAAATGTTTTAGGTCCCGTACTTCTTTTTCATTCAGGAAACGCCATTTACCACGTTCGATATTCTTTTTGGTGAGGCCGGCAAACACTACTCTGTCGAGGTTCCTTACATCATAACCCAGTGATTCAAATATGCGGCGTACAATACGGTTGCGGCCGTTATGGATCTCTACACCAATTTGTGTTTTGTCTTTAATATCTGCATAAGCCAGAACATCCACACTGGCGGGTCCATCTTCCAGCGTAACGCCCTTCAATATTTGATCAAAGTCCTTTTTCTCGAGGGGCTTGTTGAGCGTTACAGCGTATACTTTTTTTACTTCATTGCTGGGGTGGGTAAGCTTTTGTGCCAGTTCACCATCATTCGTCAATAATAATACGCCGGATGTATTGCGGTCCAATCTGCCAACAGGATAAACTCTTTCAGGGGTAGCTCTGCCGATAATATCAAGAACTGTTTTCCTGTTTTGAGGGTCATCTGTAGTAGTAATATAATCTTTGGGCTTATTCAATAGAATATAAACAAGATTTTTAGCCAGCCATATCTTTCTCCCATTCACTTTTACTTCATCTTTTGCACTTACTTTATGACCGGGTTCTGTTACCAGTTCACCATTCACTTTTACCAGGCCTTTTTTCACCACTTCGGCTGCTTCCCTGCGAGCACATATTCCAGAGTGGGCAATAAACTTATTTAATGGCATCATGCCAGTTGCTTCATTAGGAAAGCTTTCCTTTCCACCGGGTATAAATCCACTATCTTTTTTCCCAGGCGCGTTTCCAGGTTTAGTATTCTGGAAGCCAGGTTTGGCTCCCCTGCCAGCCACACGGGTATTATCAACCGGGCCACGGGCGGCTCTTTTCTTTTCTTCAAAGAAGGCTTCCCGCTCTTTTTTGACCTTTCTTTTTTCCTGTTTGAACTGTTCCTTAATGGCTGCGTTAGAACGCTTTGTGCTGAACTTGCTAAATGAATTTGAAGGCTTTTTCATGCGTATAATTTGCTGTTTTACAACAGTAAGTGAAGAAATAGGTGGCGAAGGTACGAAATAAAAAATCCCTCCGGGGAACCGGAATGAATACTGCTTCTGAGTATACTTACACAGGCAGCTTTGCGGGCCTGCTTACTTGCTTTTCATGCAGACTATTCAGCTCATCTTCAGACAATCTGGTTTTCAGGTTCTCCTGGTTCTTTTTCCTCAGTTCCTGTACCTGGTCTTTCTTTTGGTCATCTGAAAGCGACTGGTTTTCCCGGATGGCCTTCATTTTCTCGGCCATTTCGGTGTGGCTTTGTTTCAACCGTGCTGTTTGATCATCGGTCAAATTAAGCCTTGTTCTCATTCTGTCAAATCCTTCCTTTCTGCGATCTGATTGCTTTAATTGTCTCGTTTCTCTGGACTTTTTCAGCTGGTTCTTTTGATCATCAGTAAGAAGAGAACTTATTTTGTTTCGATGGTCTTTACGTAAACCTTCCATCCTGCTTCTCCACTCTTTCACCGTAATATCATCCTTCTTTTTCAGTTCGTCCATCTGGGTGCGAAAATCCTCATTCAAAGATTTGAATTTCGCTTTTTGTTCTTCAGATAGGTTAAGACGATTGACGCCATCTTTTTGATCCCTGTGATGTCTGTTAATCGTTTCGCGGTTTCTTTCAGGCATTGTCTGTGCCCGGATTCCCGATATAGCAACGGCCAGCACAAATGTGCATACAATGATTTTTTTCATGGCTATATAAATTAATTAGAGTCCGAATTGTTTTAAAACTTTCGGCTTTGTTGTTAAAAAAAATGGTGAACAGGGAATGAGACCTGAAATGCATCTTTCCGTTTAATCCTTAAGTAGGAAATGTTTCGTATTGGTAAATATCAGGGATAAGCGGTAAAAAGGAAGACTGTTAGCTATTAGCCGTTAGCTATTAGGTTTTAGTGTACGCCCTGATATATTATTTAAAGCACAGGCGGACTTCATGCAAGCGCTCTTTTTAACCTGGATGGTGAATTTATCTGTTTAAAAGGAGATGTGGGAAGACAAAATGCACTGGACAGGCAGCATACTGCTACAGATGAATCGTTTAGTTAATGGCTAATAGCTGATAACAAATGGCTGAATTATCCTTTGTTTGCCAATTGTCCGCAGGCTGCATCAATATCCTTTCCCCTGCTTCTGCGCAGTCGTGCATTGACGCGGTTTTTTGCAAGGTATTCCATGAAAGCCTCTACTTTTTCTTCGGAAGGTTTCTGGAATTTGGCAAAGTCGATGGGATTGTATTCAATAATATTAATGAGATCAGCTGGTACCTGGCGATAGATCTTGATCAACTCATCTGCATCTTTCAGGCTATCGTTGAAATTATTGAAGAGTATATATTCAAAGGTGATCTCATTCTTGGTGTGCTTATAAAAATAATTCAGTGCATCAATCAGTGATTGGATATTGTTGGTGTCATTGATGGGCATGATCTCATGTCTCTTAGCATCATTGGCTGCATGAAGGCTCAAGGCCAGTTTGAATTTGACCTTGTTATCTCCCAACTGCCTGATCTGTTTGGCAACTCCGGCAGTTGATACAGTGATTCGGCGCGGGCTCATAGCCAAACCTTGCGGAGAGGTGATCCGTTCAATGGCACTCAATACGTTTTTGTAATTCAGGAGGGGTTCCCCCATGCCCATGAAAACGATATTAGTCAGTTTCCTGCCATATTTTTTTTCACACTGCTGATTGATTAGCGCCACCTGATCATATATCTCATCAAAGGATAAGTTTCTTTTCCGGTCAATGTACCCGGTAGCACAAAACTTACAGCTCAGGGAACAACCGATCTGGGAGGATACACAGGCGGTTAACCTTAATTCCGTTGGGATCAAAACACCTTCCACCATGTGCCCGTCCCAGGTTTTGAACCGGGTTTTAATGGTGCCGTCTTCAGAAACCTGGGTAGTGTCTATTGCTAAGGCAGGAAGGGTAAAGTCTTCCTTCAGCCTGTTACGCAGCTCTTTGCTGAGATTGCTCATTTCATCAATGCTCTGCACGGGCTTGAGCCAGAGCCATTCATACACCTGCTGGGCACGGAACTTCTTTTCCCCGATATTCTCCATGTACTCATCAATATCCTGGCGGCTCAGCGTCCTTATATTTCGTTGACTCTCTTTCATCCGGCGGCAAAGGTAGAGAAGTAAAAATTCAAAATTAAAAAGTAAAAAATCAAAGACAGGCAGTTATAATTATTTAAACCTCAAAGCCTCTGAAAATCAGACCCCTTTTTTACTTTTGAATTTTTACTTTTGCAACCCAAACACTCGTTCATGAAACCTGTCTATGTTATTGATTCGGTGCGAACACCGGTAGGGAAGTATGGAGGTGCATTGAGCTCAGTTCGTCCGGATGATTTGCTGGCCTATGTGATCAAATCACTTTTACACCGGAATCAAACCATTGATATCAATGCCATTGAGGATGTTATTGCAGGTGATGCCAACCAGGCGGGGGAAGATAATCGTAATGTGGCCCGCATGGCTGCATTGCTGGCCGGATTGCCCGTTACAGTAGCTGGAAATACTGTGAACAGATTATGTGCTTCAGGATTACAGGCAATTATGGATGCGGCCAGGCAGGTCAACAATGATGATGCAACCCTGATCATTGCCTCTGGTGTTGAGAGTATGACCCGCGCTCCTTTTGTAATGGCAAAAACAGATCAACCCTTACACCGAAATGATGAAAATGTTGTTAAC
>CAMLGP010000203.1 GCA_946479535.1 uncultured Bacteroidota bacterium | reverse complement strand
ATCCGCAGAAAAAGATGGCTCATATTCAAAATCAGTACCTGTAGTACTGCGTTGTGGTTTTCCTGATGGCAATTCTTTTTTCCATAAATAACCCACTGCACTAAATACAATCCATTTACCGTCTGGTGATGTAACGGTTTGCCTGATCACATTAACCGTAAACCGGGAAGGGTTAATCTCCTGCTGAAAGCGCAATGCATCATAGATCTTCTGTTTCACTGCGCAGGTAAAAGGAATAGCTGTTGCTTTGTTGGCAGTATTAACATCCACCCTGTTGATCTTTCCATTTGCCCAGATAATGATCTCTTTATCATCAGGCGTCCAGGAATAGCCGGTATAAAGGCCGTATACTGACCAGGCTTCCTGCTGGTCCTTGCTCAGTTGATCATAGATGGGCCATTCCTCTCCCGTTTCAATATTGCGAAGGAATAATACAGTTTTGGTTCTGATCCTTTTTACAAAGGCTAATAATTTTCCATTGTGTGAAACCTGTGGCCGTACCGCTCCACCGGGCCCACCAGTAACCGTTTCCACGGTTCCTTTTTCTCTGTCAAAGCGTTTGATAACAAATATCTGGTTATTGGGGTCCTTATTGTATTGAAAGGATCCTCCGGGATACATATCCTCACTGAAATAGACATAGCGGCCGTCTGGTGATACATTGGGTTCATTTACATCCTGCTGATCATTCTTACGCACCGTGAGTTGCAAACCTCCGCCTCCTGAAATATGATACATCCACATTTCCCCGGCACCCAGTGAACGGGTAGAGGTGAAATGTTTTTTGGCGATGATATATTGTCCGTCCGGAGTCCACGTTGCATTATTTAATAGCCTGAAAGTTTCCTTTGTTATCTGTGTAGCGCCACTTCCATCCCTGTTCATATACCATACATTATCACCGCCACCCCCATCAGAAGTAAAGAGTATCTTTTTGCCATCAGGACTATACCGGGGTTGTATATCAAAGGCATGGCCACCGCGCAGCAGGGTTGCTGTACCGCCAGTGGCAGGCAGGCTATAAATATCACCCAGCAGGTCAAAAACAATCTCCTTTCCATCTGGTGAAACATCAAGGTTCATCCAGGTGCCTTCGTTTACAGTAAAAGAGGCTTCTTTGTAAGGCCCATCGGGATTGCTTACATCCCATTTTTTATCCTTTTTATCCTGGGCAGTTGCAGTAAATACTAATGATAGCAGTCCTAACAGGACAGCCAGTCTGCTGGTGAGCATGATTGAGGGGTTTAGATCAGGGAAGATAAGAAGTTCATGACAAATGCCTTATACGGAACAGGCCTGTTTGTCGAATAATAGCTACACCAGAATGGTAGATACTGCTATTGCACAGTGTTCCATGAATAGGCAATTTTACGCCTTAAGATTTCTTATTCATTTGAATAAGCTGTTCCCCTTATCCAATTACCCGGAAATAAGAAGAAACACATAGTGTGTTTCTCCCAAAACGTACCGCTATGAAACAAACAGTTAACCTGTCTACGCCCAGGCCTTACCTCCCGTGTAATTCTTCAACTATTAGACTTTATACTATTCAATTTTTCATCTATAAATAATAGATCATCTATTCTTCTTTAAGCCATACAACACCGGACCAGGCATTATCCCTCCTGTTGAATAATACGGAGGAGAATTTCATACTGCTTGATCACGAAGGCCGTATCCTTCTTTTCAACCACCATTTCCAGAAAATGTATACGAAATATTTTGGAAGACCGGTGGTAAGGGGAAATTACCTGGTTGATCATGCCCAAACCCACAGAAAAGAGATCGTAAAAAATATCATAGCCCGCGTTTTTAATGGAGAGATCGTGGAATCTGAACTTGAGTTTTCCATTCCTGACGGCAAGTTGCATACTTATAAAGCGAAGTACAAACCGGCATTTAATGAAAACGGAAAAATTGCGGGAGTTTTTTTAACGGTTCAGGATATCACCCGCAGCAAAAGAGCGGAGCAGCAACTGATCTTCAATGAAAGAAGGTTCAGGTCACTGATTGAAAATGGCAATGATGCTGTGGCAATTCTGTCACCTGACGTGGAACTCAATTATATTTCTCCTTCGGTTACCCGGATGATGGGATATAATGCCGAAGAAATGCTTCAGATAGATGTTCTCTCCCTTGTGCATCCTGAAGATGTTCATTTATTGGATCAGGCACTGCAAATTGCAATGGCTAACCCTGGTATTCCCGGAAAAAGCTTTATAGTAAGAGCCTTGCACAAGAATCAAACCTGGCGATGGATTGAGGCCTCCTTTACCAATATGCTAAATGATCCTGCTATTGGGGGAATAGTTGACAATTTCAGGGATATTACCGAAGAGAAACTGGCAGAAGAAAAGACCAGGCTGATCATGAACGCTGCTCTTGACGCTATTATCTGTATGGATAAAAGAGGTCTTATTACTTTCTGGAACCCACAGGCTGAAAAAATATTTGGATGGCACGCTGAAGAGGTGATGGGAAAGCTTTTATCAGAAACCATCATACCGCTTGAATTCAGGGAAAAACATAACCGGGGACTTGCCGCCTATGCAAAAAGCGGGCAGGGCCGGGTATTGAACACTATACTTGAACTTTCCGCCATCAATAAGAACAATACGGAATTCCCAATTGAATTAACGGTACTTCCCATCAGGCAGGGTAATGAAGAATTCTTTTGTGCCTTTGTCCGGGATATCACCGGGAGAAAGATGGCTGAACAACAGCTTACGCTTTCCAAAGAACGTTATGATACCATAGCCAAAGCTACCAACGATGTTATTTATGAATGGGATATCGTTAAAAATCTGAACTATTGGGGTGAAGGCTATGAATCACTTTTTGGGCACAAAAGAACCGGTGATACAATGCCCTCTGAAACATGGGTAGAGAATTTACACCCTGAAGAAAAAGAAAAGCTCTTTGCCTCCGTTTATGAAGCTTTTGCCAATAAAAGAACTTCAATGATGAGGGAGATGCGATTCAGATGTGCGGATGGCTCTTATAAAACGGTATTTGATAAGCTGGTTATAGTTTATGATGAGCAGGATAGGCCAATCCGTATTGTAGGCGCCATGCAGGATATCACCGAGCGAAAGAAAATTGAAACCTCCATCATTAATCTCAATGAAGAGCTGAACAAACGGGCAGAGGAACTGGCCACATCCAATGGTGAACTGGAACAGTTTGCTTATGTAGTTTCCCATGACCTGCAGGAACCTTTGAGAATGGTGAGCAGCTTTCTTCAATTGCTGCAAAAGAAATATGAAGGGCAACTGGATGAAACTGCCCAACAATATATCGGGTTTTCAGTAGAAGGCGCAGAGAGAATGAAACATCTGATCCTGGACCTCCTGGAATATTCCCGCGTGAATACAAGCCAGGAGAAACGTTCCACCACTAATATCAGTGATATCATTACCCAGGTGCTGGATACCTATGCCTGCAAAATAAAAGAGTCAAACGCCACCATTAAGGTTTCACTAATGCCCACTGCCAGGGTAAACAGCATGCAGCTGACGCAGTTATTCCAGAACCTTATTGGCAACGCGCTTAAGTATAATAGATCAGCACAACCTGAAATTGAAATAGGTTATAAAGAGAATAGCGATAGCTGGCAATTCTTTGTAAAAGATAACGGCATTGGCATTGATCCAAAGTTTTACGAGCGGATCTTCATCATCTTCCAACGCCTGCACACAAAAAATCAGTTTTCAGGAACGGGTATTGGCCTGGCCATTTGTAAAAAGATCGTTGAAAAACATGAAGGGCGGATTTGGGTGGAATCAGAACAGGGAAAGGGAAGCACCTTCCATTTTACAATTAAGAAATAACATTGAAGAATTAGTATATGGAAATAAAAATATTGCTGGTAGAAGATAATGAAGGAGATATAGTACTCACCCAGGAAGCACTGAAAGATGGAAGAATAAAAAATAATATCATTCTTGCAAGAGATGGCGTTGAAGCATTGGCCATACTGGATTCAGGTGAGGAATTGCCTGATCTGATCCTGCTTGATATTAATCTTCCAAAGCTGAATGGGCTGGAAGTACTCACTGCCATCAAAACAGATCCCCGCCTGAAAACCATCCCTGTGATCATGTTAAGCACATCAGATGAACAAAATGATATCTTTACATCCTATAGCAATTATGCAAACTGCTTTATCACCAAGCCGGTAGATTTCAATCGCTTTATTGATGTAGTGCGCACCATTGAAGAGTTCTGGATCAGCATTGTAAAACTTCCAAAAAAGAGATAACATGTCATCTACCGAATTGAAAATATTGGTTATTGAAGATAATTATGGCGATTTCCTGCTGCTAAGGGAAACCATGCTGCTTGCCAGGTACTCCACTGCAAATATTTACCCAGCAGAAACACTGGAAGCCGGAATTTCCGGACTGGAACAATATAAACCGGACCTTGTTTTCCTGGACCTCCATCTTCCAGATAGCGCAGGCCTTGATACTTTCATCCGGTTAAAACAATATGTAACCTCCTCCGCAGTGATCGTTCTTTCTGGATTAACTGATACCAGCATTGCACTGGAAGCAATTACACAGGGCGCTCAGGACTATCTGCAAAAGGGTGAATTTGATGTAAAGCTTCTTGATAAAGCCATTCGCTATAGCATTGAACGGAAAAGAAGCCAGTTGCAAAGTCAGCGCGCAATTACGGAAGCTACCATACGCGGACAGGAAAAAGAAAGAGAGCAATTAGGGGTTGAATTACATGATAATATCAACCAGATACTGGCAACCTCACGTTTATATCTGGATCATGCGTTATCCATGGATCCAATCAGAGAAGACCTGGTTGCCAAAAGCAGGGAATTCATGGTTGGAGCAATTGAAGAGATACGGCGACTCTCAAAAAAACTCCTTCCTCCCACACTTGAAGACCTGGGATTGATCCCTACTCTCAATGAATTGATGGAAACCATTTCCATTACCGGACTTTTCCAGATTGAAAAACAATGGGAAGGCTTTGATGAACATATTCTGCAAAAAGACCAGAAGCTTACCATTTACCGCATTCTGCAGGAACAGATGAATAATATTATCAAACATGCCTGCGCAAAAAATGTAACCGTTTCACTTCGCCTGATACAGGAAACAACTAATAAAGTGGTAGAGCTTTTGATCAAAGATGATGGAAATGGATTTGACCTCTCCAAAAAAAGGGCTGGAGTTGGCCTTAGAAATATTACCAGTCGCGCTGAATTATTTGGCGGCAAGGTAAGCATACAGTCGGAGCCAGGCAAAGGCTGCGAAATGAAAGTAGTGTTCCCCGGTGATTATTGTGATTAATTTCCCCGCATAAAACTGCACCAATAAGTAGTAGGCCTTAGCCCATTTTGCTAAAGATCAGCTTCACCCTGCATTTTCCTGCCCACGGGTGAAAATTGCACGCCAGGATCTAGCGTAGGCGTCAGTAATATTAAATTTTGACGGAGATTCATTTATATATTAAATGAACACTAAATAATTGTAAATTTAGTGAGCTGTTGCAAGTCATGGAAAGTTTTTGATCCTAACCATCTTCCCACCTATTAAACCAAAAATTAACCATGCATGGAAAAGTTCACACTCACAAAACGACACTGGATTATTATTATCCTTTTCACATTCACCTGTTTCACCAATCAACTGTCTGCACAAGTTACTACCGCAACACTTAGCGGAATTGTCAGAGACACAAAAGGGGCAGGCTTAGGCTCCGCCACTGTTACTGTTGAATATCCTGATGCGGGCATCAAACAGGTTTTGGTAACCCGGTCTGACGGGCGGTTTACTGTACCCAACCTGCGCGTAGGCGGCCCCTATCGTGTTACTGTTGGCGCAGTAAGTCACAAAGAATCCGTATCAGACAATATCTTTCTTGAACTCGGTCTGAACAATAGTATCGAGATCACCCTGCAGGAAACTACTACTGAATTGGAAAATGTTACCGTTTCTTCCAACTCCAGGATCTTTGATAACAAAAGAACCGGGGCATCCACCAATATCAGCAACCG
>CAMLGP010000202.1 GCA_946479535.1 uncultured Bacteroidota bacterium | reverse complement strand
GATTCCGGATATTGTGTGTTTCTGCAATGAACCCCAGGTATTCCTTCACATACATGTCATAGTATAATGCGTTCAGTTCTGGAAGGTATCCAATCTTCTTTTTAGTAGCCAGTGGATCAGCTGCCACATTGATACCGCAAACATAAGCTTCGCCTGCGCTGGGATGGAGATAGCCTGTAATGATCTTCATTGTGGTGGACTTTCCGGCCCCATTAGGACCCAGGAAACCCACAATTTCGCCCCTGTTTACGGTGAAGGAAATATTATTGACCGCTTTTTGTTCCCCGTAAATCTTGAGAAGGTTTTTTACTTCAATGGACATACTGCAAACCTACTTAAAATTCACAGTATTACATTTGGGTAGGCCAGAAGTGTCCTATGCAGAAGACCTGGTGCAAGCATAAACCCTAATGTGTGCAGGTATTGGTGGAAGTGTACTGATCATTGGGTCCGCAGCAGGAGTAGCCGCCATGGGAATGGAAAGGATAAATTTTGGCTGGTACCTGAAAAAGATATTCTGGCTGGCATTGATTGGATATCTGTCAGGTGCAGGAGTATTTTTATTGCAGGAATACCTTTAAGGCATGAAGTTGAGACGGTCTGCCTGCCTCAACTTCATGGCACATTAAAGGTCATCATATTCATAAAGGGAATCAATATGTGTTCCGGCATCCATTTCACATACCGGTTTGATCAATCCATCATTTAGTCCATAAACCCATCCATGAAGATGGGGTCTTTTATCATGTTTCCAGGCGCGTTGTATGATTGAAGTCTTGGCAAGATTGAACACCTGTTCCTGAACGTTTAGTTCAACCAGCCGGTCACATTTCTTCTCTTCATCTTGTATTCCATCCAGCTCATCCCGGTGAATGCGATAAACATCTTTGATATTGCGCAGCCACATATTCAGCACGGCTTTGAAATCATGATTGGTAATGGAGGCTTTTACACCGCCACATCCATAGTGCCCACAAACAATCACGTGTTTTACTTTTAAATGAGTAACGGCATAATCCAGAACGCTCAAAAGGTTTACATCTGTATTGATCACAAGGTTGGCTACATTGCGGTGCACAAATATTTCACCAGGGGTTGTGCCAGTGATCTCATTTGCAGGAACACGGCTATCACTACAACCGATCCAGAGAAATTCAGGAGTCTGCACATCGGCGAGCCGGTTAAAATAAGCCGGATCATCTGAAAGCTTTTCCGCTGCCCAGGCCTTATTTTCCAGTAATAATTTTTCGTATGAATGCATAATTCAGTTTTAAATAGTCTTTAATCAATTAGCTGTTATTACAGCAATTTCCTTTTCATGTGTTCGGATAAGATCGGCTGTTCCATTCTTATCCTCTTTTATTTTTTTTGAAAATCCCTGGTCTTTTGTACGGCTGTATTTCAATTCAACCCGGATGTTCTTCAATGGCGCATGTAACATAAAGTCCTCAATTGTTTCAATCACATCCTTGTCTATAAAATCCGCCCTTGAAGCATCAATCATTACAGAGGAATTTGCCGGCACCTGCTCCAGTCTGTTCTTGATGATCGGTTTATTCAGGAAAGATATGTCTTTGCGCAACCTGAATAAGAACTTGTTGTCATCATTCACCACAAATACCGCTGACCTGAAATTACTTCTAAGTACAAAGAAAAGGCCTACACCAATACCAATGACCACTCCTTTCAACAAATCTGTAAGCAGGATGGCTGTAATAGTTATAACAAAAGGCAAAAACTGGTCCCAGCCTTTCTTATAAAATGCCTTAAACAGGCTTGGCCTGGCCAACTTGTAACCTGTATATATCAGAATAGCTGCAAGGGCCGCTTTAGGTATAAGGTTTAATACAAAGGGTATGAAGGCAACACTGGATAACAGAAAGAGTCCATGATAAATGGTTGACATTTTTGTTTTGGCTCCCGCGTTTACATTGGCAGATGAGCGAACGATAACGCTGGTCACCGGTAATCCTCCAATTAACCCTGAGATCATATTGCCCAATCCCTGCGCTTTCAATTCACGATTGGTAGGTGTAACCCGCTGATAGGGGTCAAGGTCATCTACTGCCTCAATGCTCAATAAACTTTCCAGGCTGGCTACAAGCGCCAGTACAAGGCCTGTAACCAGCACCTGCTGATTAAAAAGCTGGCTGAAGTCAGGTCTTGCAAAAAAGGAAAAGAACTCGTTGGCGGAGCTGGCCACCGGGATAGATACAAGGTGTTTATTGTTTAATGAATTAGCAGGATCAGATTGTCTGAATAGCATGTGAATTCCTACACCCATTAAAACCACCAGCAATGGTGCGGGTATCATTTTAATAAACCCCTTTTTACCTGTGGTTAATTTTTCCCAGATAAAATGGAATGCCAATCCACTGGCGCCAATCAGTAAGGCTACTGGTGTGATATGCGCAAACGCATTGATGAAATTGGAAAAGATATTTCCTTTATCAGATTGCTTGATGGATTCATCCACTTCAAACTTTGAGTCATCACCCAATAAATGCGGCACCTGGTTCAGGATTAATATGAGACCGATAGCGGCCAACATGCCTTTGATCACTGCACCTGGTACATAATCCCCTATAATACCAGCTTTCAAAAAACCAAGTATAACCTGGATGACACCACAGATCACCACAGCCACCAGGAATGCTTCAAAGGAAGGAAGTGTTACTACTGCTACAGCAACAATAGCTGTGAGACCAGCCGCAGGTCCACTTACACTTAAATGTGAACGGCTGGCCAAACCAACCACAATACCGCCCACCACTCCGGCAATCAGTCCGCTGAACAGGGGAGCATTGGAAGCAAGTGCTATTCCCAAACAAAGTGGAAGCGCCACAAGAAATACAACTATTGAAGAAGGTATATCATATCGCAGGCCCAGGAGATAGTCTTTCACACCCGGACTTGCTTTTACAGAAGTCTTTTTACTCATAAAATAATTTTTTAACGGTTACGAATAGCAATGCCGGTTCGTATCACGCGAACAATCGTTATCTAAGTGGATTAAAAACGGGCTTCCGATGGCAATCCCGATAGCTATCGGAATCAAAATTTTGGCAATGCGTGCAGACGTATCCCGCATGTATTATTTCAGCAATGGACAGATGGACTGTTATTTACTGCAATAACTAATAATAATAACGGGGGATTTAGAGTAAGAAAGAATCCGGTGGCGGAGAAAGTAATTCACCATAGAAAGCTATATAAACATCATAGCTATGGTGATGAGAGTGACTTAATTTATCAGTAGATATGGGTAAAGGCTCTTCCTGATGATGAAGGTATTCTTCGGTGAGATTTACATTAGTGGCAACCTTTTCTTCTGTTGTATTGGCAAATGGATTGTTTCCATCCTGATTGCTCTCATCACCGGGTATCCCTTTAGCCTCTTTAGCATTGGTGATCTTGTCCAGGGCCAGTTTTTGCTGGGCAGCATATACATAAGGCAGACTGATAGTAAGCCAGATCAGCGATAGTATCATTACCACGCTGGAAATAATGTGCCTTATGGACCAGGTTGCCTTTTTCATGACGGGAAGGCAAAAGTACTAAATCAATACCTAAAATTAAAGTCAGAGTTCACTTGATTTTTCAGGCAAATGCTCATATTCCCCTTTTATTGCATACCAGCCAAAGATCATCAGGCCAATGGCAATTGGCGTAAATATTAATATAATAATAATCCAGATTACAGGGTTATTGATGTCTTTTTTGCCCGCAGTATCAATGTGTGTAATTGCACCGCTTACAAGGAAATAGATAACTATAGGTGCAAGCAACAGCCAGATAATGCCTAAAATTTTCTTAATACTGTTCATAATAGTTGGATTAATCAGTTACGTCCCTGTCAATTTTATTTCGCAGATAGATACATCCTATAATAAAACATAAAGCGGCTACGCCAATGGGATACCACAAACCTACAAGCGGATCCTTTGGATAGGTAGTTGTAAGTAACAGGCCAATAAAAGGGACCAGTCCACCAAAAACACCATTACCGATGTGATAGGGAAGAGACATTGAAGTGTACCTGATTCGGGTTGGGAACATTTCTACCAGGAATGCAGCAATAGGGCCGTATACCATGGTTACGTATAATATAAGGAGGAATACCAGTCCAATGAATTTCCAGTAGGTGCTCTGGGCCAAATGCCTGTTTGTATAAGTTACCGGTCCGGCTTTGGCGATTGTATTAAGTGCATCAGTTACTACAGTGTCTGATTTGTTCTCCACGTAGCTTCTTCCATCCTCAAAAACTATCGTACGGGTTGATTTATTCACAGTCTGATTAGTGCCCTTAAGATTGTCAGATTTTATTACTTCCCCTCCTGGTGTAAATGACATGCCGGCATTCCATTGCTTAACATCAGTCTTTTCCAGGAAGTAACTAAAGATGGGACGATACGTGAGAATACCCAGTAACATGCCAGCCATCATGATCCACTTTCTTCCAATTTTATCACTCAGCCATCCAAAGAAAAGAAAGAAAGGTGTTGCAAAAACAATTGCCCATAATAGAATGGTGCGACTTTGTCCGAATTCAATTTTACATTGCGTTTCCAAAAAGCTTTGGGCATAAAATTGACCGGTATACCAGATCACTCCCTGTCCCATTACTGCTCCAAAAAGTGCGAGCAAAACCATCTTGAAATTGGCTTTATGAGAAAAGCTTTCCTTTAATGGATTTGTAGAAGTCTTTCCTTCAGTTTTCAGTTTGGAAAACAAAGGAGACTCTTTCATCTTTAACCGGATATAAATAGAAATGGCAACAAGTAGAATGGATATCCAGAAAGGATACCGCCATCCACCCCAGGGCTCATTGAATTCAGCATCGGTCATATTCAATTTCACCAGCATGATCACTCCCAATGCAACAAATAAACCAATGGTGGCAGTAGTCTGGATCCAGCTTGTATAATATCCTCTTTTACCTGCAGGCGCATGTTCTGCTACATAGGTAGCAGCGCCGCCATATTCTCCGCCCAGCGCCAATCCCTGGATCAATCTTAACAATAGAACGATCAATGGCGCTGCAATTCCAATTGATTTATAACCGGGCACAAGACCAATCAGAAAGGTAGAGCCTCCCATTAAAACAAGTGTAAGCAGGAAGGTATATTTTCTCCCTATGAGATCACCCAATCGTCCAAAGACAAGAGCACCAAATGGGCGCACAATAAAACCTGCCGCAAAAATGGCAAGCGTACTTAGCAATGCTGCTGTTGCATTTCCTTCAGGAAAGAATTGAGTGGAGATGGTTTTGGCAAGCATCCCAAAAATGTAAAAGTCATACCATTCAATCATCGTTCCTACTGATGATGCAGTAATGACCTTACGGATAGAGTTGGTTTCGTTCATGCGATTAAAATACGAATTGTTAGTCATTTCTTCATCCTGTCGTACATTTAAGGCCCAAAAGAATTATAGTTTATGTCATATCCTTACCAGATTACAAGTATGGACGCGTACGAGATGGCCTATCGTGTGAGTGTGACAAATCCTGAAGAATACTGGGCTTCGGTAGCGCAGCACTTTAGCTGGAGAAAGAAATGGGATAAAGTGCTGGAATGGAATTTTAAAGAACCGGATGTAAAATGGTTTTCTGGCGCTAAGCTTAATATAACTGAGAACTGCCTTGACCGGCATTTAGATGAAAGAGGAGATCAGCCAGCCATTATCTGGGAACCAAATGATCCATCTGAGGACACAAGGATACTGACCTATAAAAAGCTTCATGAAAAGGTTTGCCAGTTTGCACAGGTATTAAGGAACAATGGAGTTAAAAAGGGAGACCGGGTTTGTATCTATATGGGTATGATCCCGGAGCTGGCCATTGCAGTATTGGCGTCAGCCCGTATTGGTGCCATACATTCTGTAATATTTGGTGGATTTTCTGCTCAAAGTATTGCGGATCGCCTGGAAGATGCACAGGCAACATTTATTGTTACCTGTGACGGAGCTTATAGAGGGGGAAAGGATATTCCATTGAAGAGTGTAATTGATGATGCATTGATTGGT
>CAMLGP010000201.1 GCA_946479535.1 uncultured Bacteroidota bacterium | reverse complement strand
ATTTTCTATTGATCAATTGAACAATAATAATCTCAAAGATCAACCCAAATAAAAAGAATATTCCCGCTGCCAGGCCACTTTTTCTAAGCACGATTGCCAGCATAAAGGCAAAAAGGATATAAACCAGCGATTGAACAAATACAAAACCCATGGACTCTATTCCCTCAAAGCTGAAGGAAGCTCCCAGGGAAAGGCCCATTATGATTGTGGCCAGAATATTGACCAGGGTAATAACAATTGCAAATGCGAGGATCAACAGTAATTTGGCTGATATAAACTGGGTTCTGCTCCATCCATCAATTACATTCTGACGGTGTGTCTTGAAATTAAATTCATTTACGCAATGATTGATTATAAGCCAGCCAGGAAAAAACAGCAGCCAGCTATTACACCAGCCGGTGGTGTTCCATATTGCAGGATATGCAAAGGGATTATCCAAAAAATGGGTTATCTGTATGGCTGACAAATTGCTGTAAACAACATTCATTATAAAAAGTACACCCAGAATGCCTGCCAGGTATAGGATCCCAAATACCTTGAAGGCACGATAATGTTTCAGCTTCATCCATTCTATTTCCAGTAATCTCATCATAAACTATTGCTTTAGCGGTCGCTTTGCGTACCGGTGATTTCCAAAAATCTTTTTTCCAGTGTTTTACGTTTCATGCTCAACTGGTTCAATACAATTCCTTTCTCAAAACACCATTTATTTACCTGCGTGGCTGTAACATTGCCTTCGCAATTAATCTGTATTACCCCGTTTGAATCAATAATATTGATCAGTCCGGGCATTTGTCTCAATGTACTTTCCAGTAAAGACATATTCTCTGCAGCCAATTCAATGGATACGCTGGTATCATCAGTAGTAGCTAATACTTCATTTACTGTACCGATGGTCTTCAGCACTCCTTTTTGAATGATGGCAACGTGCGTGCATACCTTTTCTACCTCATCCAGGATATGACTGGCCATGATTATGGTCTTGCCCTCCCTGTTCAATTGTTTCATCAGTTCCCTGATCTCCGCAATACCTGCCGGATCCAATCCATTGGTAGGTTCATCAAACACCAGGATATCAGGATTGCCTAAAAGGGTAGAAGCAATTGCCAGCCTTTGTTTCATGCCTAATGAATAGGTACTGAATTTTGAATCTTTTCGCTGAAACAGGTTCACTATCTGAAGGACTCTGGGAATATCAGCCGGATCTTTTTCCTTAATGGCAGCAGCAATTTTGAGATTTCTTTCTCCGCTCAGGTAATGATAAAAATTGGGTGTTTCCAATAAGGTGCCTATCTGTTTTCTTTGGGCTTCCGAGCCAGGTTGACCCAGCCAGTTATAATTTCCTGAAGTGGCCTTGATAATATCCATTACAATCCCGAGCAAGGTGGTCTTACCACTGCCATTTGGACCCAGTATTCCAAATACTGCTCCTTTAGGTACATCAAAGCTCACATTGTTCAGGGCCTGAATAGGACCGTAACGTTTGCTAAGATTATTGACACTTAATATAGACATAAAGGGAAGATAATGAGAAAATTCAAGAAAACGGAGAAGGTGTTTAAACCGGGGCCAAATGATTACGAAAGCCTCAAATAAAATGACGAATAAAATAACCCATTTTCATTAACCCACGCGCATAAAAATAGCGGGTAGAAGTCCTACCCGCTATTTTTATGCGCGTGGGAACTCTTTAGAACGCTTTCTTTTCTTCTGGCATCTTAGGGGTCTGCTTTTGAGTATACATTACAGGATTCACCTTTTTGGGATCACCCTGGTATACCCAGCTGATATTATTAAAATATTTTTTAAAGACTGAATTCAGTTGGGTAAGCGTAACCTTGTTGATATCATCCCTGATCTTGATAGAACGCTTCCAGTCCCCATGCACAACTTCATTGCTGGCAAGTGAATTGGCCTGTGCCTGATTGGTTTCATCACGATAGTATAAACCAGTCAGGTAACCTGTTTTTTCATTCTTTAATTCGGATGCTGTAAAGCCATATTGCTTGATGGAATCCACAAGCCCTCGGGCAACAGCAATGTATTTGTCAGGCTCAGTAGTGGTCACGTAGATATTGCTATAGGTAGCATTACCGGTGGTAAGCCAGGCTCCGGGAGCATAAGACAGTCCATTCTTGCTCCTGACTTCCAGGAAGTGCCGGCTGGAGAAAAGATTCATGGCCAGGGAATAAGCATTATAATCCTGCGTACCGGGCAACGGTGCTGAGGCAATACCCATTACATAATTAGTAGCATTATCTCTTTTCTCTGATTTGAATGAATTGGCAGGGGGAGTATAGGTCTCTTTTTTTGCAACAAAAGGCGTACCTGCCGGTACTTTTGACAGGAACTCCTTCACCTTATTTTCAATTGTGGCCCTGTCAAGATCAGCAACAACTACAATGACCATTCTTGCCCTGGTGAAAATGGATTGATAATACTTTTTTGTGTCAGCAGCTGTGAGCTTTGTAACTGATTCAACTGTCCCTGTAGGACTCATGGCAAAAGGTTTATTGGCAAAAGCAACTTCCCGGGCCAGCCTCGCAATGGCGTTATCCGGATCTGATTCATTTGCCCTGATGCCATTGATCGCATCCTGTTTGATCCTGTCAAATTCCTTTGCGTCAAATTTTGGCATTGTCATAGCCTCAGTATATAGTGGCCATGCAGTTTCAAAATCACTTTTAATACAATTCAGAACAATAGAAGCATAGCTAACTCCTGTGTTTCCATTTACCTGGGCACTGATCAGGTCCAGTTTGTCTTTGTAACTATTCTTGTCATGCAAAGTGGTACCACATTCAACTAATGCCTGCATCGCCAGGTTTTCAATACCAGCTTTGGAAGCAGGATAATTCTGCACTCCTCCTTTTATAACAGTTTGTACTACCACAATATCATTTCCACTAGGCTGAACAACAACTTTTACTCCATTCACCAGCATGTCATAAGGCTTTTTTTCCTGCGCTTTAAGCAGCGAAGGGGCAGCAATGACAGCCAGAAGAGTTATGTATTGAACTATCTTTTTCATTAGAATGATTTTAAGTTGGTGAAGAATTCAGCCGGTTTGAGCTGCTTATTCATTTCATCATTGATGATCATGCCGGCAATATAAGGTTTGCCACTGATATACTTCTTTATATAGTCACTGATATCCTTTCTTGTTACTTTCTGCATATTGGCATTATAATCATTGAAATAATCCAATGATGTACTGCACCACCAGAAGGTAAGACTATGCGGAAGATCAGAAGGCTTTTCATCCTGGCGGATCTTGTTACGAAGGAGATTGGCTTTAGCTGTTTTCAATTGTTCATCAGTAAAATAATTTTCATCAGCCATCAGGCCGATCTGGTTCATCAGTTCCGCATTGAACTCTTTTAACTTTGTAGGATTGGGAACCGCAAAAAGATTGATCGCCCCTACATATTTCGCAGTCTGGTATCCAATATTCAGATAGGTAGCAAGTCCCTTATCCACAAGGGCCTGCTGCCATTTGGAAGAGTTTAATTGCAAAAGTGAAGACCAAATATCAGCGGCTACTGTTCCAGCTGAATCCTTGCGAAAATCAGGACCCTGCCATTGCAACATCACATAAGGCGTTTGCGCAATGGAGGAGGTTTGGATATGATAATCAGTTTTCTCAATGGGTTTAAATTCCGGGATCGGGTATTTCTCATGTGGATCAAAGCCGCTGCTTTTCCAGTCGCCATAGATAGCTTTTGCTTTTGCAAATGCTTCAGCGGGTTTAACATCACCGCAGATCACAAGCAAAGAGTTATTTGGAAAATAATATTTATCCTTGATAACCATCATTTTTTCCGGAGTAGCGGTATTGATGATATCATGGTCGCCAATTGCATTCTTGCGGGTAAACAGATCACCCCAGCAACGTTTATTCACGTCAATCCAGAGTTGGAAACCCGGATCACTTTCGCCGCGCTGGAATTCACCATCCACAACTGGCCTTTCTTTCTGCATATCCTCAGTGCGATAGATGGGAAAACGAATTGCAGCATTCATGAATTTGAGACCGGCATCCAGGCTGTCCTTGTCAAAAGTGAAAAAGTAATTCACTCTTTCATCACCTGTGGTACCATTCCAGATCATACCCAGTTCCTCGGTTCTGCGGATGAACTTTTCCTGATCGGGGTAATCCTTATTGGCTTTAAAGAACATGTGCTCAAACAGGTGAGAAAGGCCGCTATATTCAGGACCTTCAGTGTATGCACCGTTCTTGACTGCGATCTCAATAGTGGCCAATGGCACTTTGTGATTCTCAATAACTACCACTTCAAGGCCATTATCCAGTTTTTGCCAGTGATAATTTTCTGGCAATCTTGATTGCCCCATCGCTGTTGTGGTAAAAACAAGCGAGGCGGCAATGATCCAATTTTTACTCATAGAAGATGATTGTGACCTGCTGTCAACAGCTTCTCGTTCCTGTCAGATTTTTACAAAGCTGGAATTCCCGGAGAAGCATAGAGCAGGTGTGATTAATGATAGAAAAGAAAGTTACTGAAGTTAGTTATTAACTGCTCAGGACAAAACAGCATTTACTTTTTTTTTACAAATTAGGGGAAAAGCGGTAGTAGTTGCTGATATCTGGTCAGGCCAGATTAGGATCAGTTAATGTACGATGATCAGGGTGCCAAAGGCTGGTAAACTCACCAACCGTTGCGCAGATAATACTAAGATCATCAGTGTGGGTTCTGTCAAACCGCAGTTTTTGCAGGTTCAGGCCTTCCACATCTTTTGTCAATACCTTCCTGTATTGTGGGTGCATGGTGCCCCCATTACTGCTGTCACCTGCTTTCGCTGCGGGGTTATACTGATAGGGTGGATCAACCAGTGTGCCCCGGGGAAACATTATTCCCGGTACTCCTTTACCACGCAGATCGGTATCATGTGGATGGTCCAATCCCAGCGTATGGCCATATTCATGCGCTGCGGTAGTAGAGCCCTTATAGAGATTCTCCATTTTAAAATAACCAGTATTACATCCACAGCCATCTACAAATGAAATATTGTTGGCAGCATAGTCTTCAATACGGAAATAATTATTTCGGGGATCTGTGTTTGCAAAAATTTCTTCAGGAGTCAGTAGTGGTTTGTATTCAGCGGTAATGCTAAAGGAAACCAGTATGGCTTTTGAATGAATAAAGATGATGGCTTCTGGCTCATTCCACATGGATTCAATTTCTTCACGGATCTGTTCTGTAATAGCTTCATCAGCTGCATTGCCGTAGGTGATAATGTGTGAATTGATCACCAGCTTATCCAACATCCTATCAAGTTCCGCTGTTCCCATATATAGACTTTGGAGTTAAGGTATAGATTACGGTTGGCCGCTCTGCAAAGATATTGCCATTTTAGGGAACAGGGTTATTCCGGGATTATTTGTTGTGATCCCGCTTTGTATTCACCTTCTCCAGATATTTTATTTATCGGAAATATTTTTTTATATTATCAACTACTGTCATGGCAGGTAGCATGGAATGATATCAGTATGCTGCAGGGAAACAGCTTATTCAATAAGATAGATTTAACTAATTAAAATACACTTTGAAGGCTTCCGTCAGGCGTTCAAACTCCTTGCGAACCTGGTTCATACCAATAAGGCCTCCGGAAATTCCTGAGGCATCTCTTTGCACCAGCACGCTATAATGATCACCGGTAGGTTGAGCTACCACCAATACCTGGTGGTATTTGGCAAATGCTCCGAATATAATTCTTAATGCTAAATTCCCTTTTTTATAGATCCTTTTCCCTTCTTCTTTTTCTGATTTGATGGAGTATCCTTCAGATGTAAAAAAAAGGTGGAGTTTGTTGTCCAGCTCAGATTGGGTGGTGCCGTTAATGGAAAACTGGGTTCTGTCTTTGGCGAAGTCAGTGACGGTGCAGGTCATGGTGTTGCGTTTATGGTGTTAATTTCGAATTGGTTTGCCACTTTTTAAAACACTTTGTATCCTTTCCAGCGTTTTCTTTTCTCCGCACAGAGAAAGAAAGGCGTCTCTTTCCAGATCCAG